>NZ_JAKKUT010000002.1:300000-517500 GCF_029582805.1 Candidatus Synechococcus calcipolaris G9
AGGCGATTAAAAAACTGATGCTCCCTTAAGATTTCCTCCAGTTGCGATCGCCCTAGGGTGAGATCCAGACTGGTAAAGGTGGTTTCATCGAAGTAAATTTCCTGGGATTGGGTTTGCTGGGAAAGGGTTATCTTGAGACGTTCCGCCAACCGTAAACTGAGGGGGAATTCATTGGCGGGCAAGGAGTCCTGCTGTTGAAAATAATCCACAATCCAATGATCAATATCCGTTCCCCCCAAGGTCAGGCCCGCCTTGGCAATCACCCGGGCGGTTTTGATGGGTTGCTGTTGGCTGTCAGTCCACTGGCGATCGCCCCATTTCAGGATAAATCCCAGGGGTTTGGCCCCACCGCTCTGGGCCTGTAACTGGACGAGGGACAGATCCAGGGTACCACCGCCAAAGTCTAATACCAGCAGTAATTCGCCATCTCCAAGTCCGTATCCTAGGGCCGCCGCCGTTGGTTCATCTAAAAGACGAATTTGATCCACACTTAGGCCCTGGGCCACCTGACCCAACCAGGCCCGATAGGCCTCAAAACTATCGACGGGAACCGTCAAAATAAGCGATCGCCCCCCATCCCCATGGCTGGACTGAAGCTGCTGAATCACCCCCCCTAGGAACCACGCACCCACCTGCTCAAAGGTGAGGGTTTGTTGATCCAGTTCCGGCAAGTACCCCTGCACATTGGCCCCAATGCCCCGCTTAAACCGTTGAAATAAGCGGCGATCGCCCCGATGATCTAAACCACGATCCCGCACCTGTTGTCCCATCCAAAGGGTGGGTTTTACCGCATCTTCCACGTACAGTAGACTGGGAATCAGGGCAGCCACCTCTCCCACCCCCGTCGATAACCCCGGCAATGAAACCACTTCTGCCTCTTGACTGGCCGGGTTCCAGCGGGCAATGAGGGTATTACTCGTACCAAAATCAATAGCATAACTATACATGGCAGCTTCAAACGTTGAATAAACCTTGGTAAACCTTGGGCAACATTCAGTTTAATTAATTAAGATTAATGACCCTGGGGGCTTCCCCAAGATAACAAGTTATTAGTCCTGTTTCGGCAGAATTCTCGGCCAATGGGTGCGCCAAATCTCACCTATCCAGTATGATAAAGAGAAAGTGTAGTCGTTACGAGTTTGCACACATCCATGGCTGAATCCACCATTGAAAACGTTGTGATTATTGGTTCTGGGCCCGCGGGCTATACGGCCGCCATCTATGCCGCCCGGGCCAATCTCAAGCCCTTTATGTTTGAGGGGTACCAAGTGGGGGGCTTGCCGGGGGGACAACTGATGACCACCACGGAAGTGGAAAATTTCCCTGGCTTTCCGGAGGGGATTCAGGGCCCGGAATTAATGGAGCGGATGAAGGCCCAGGCACTGCGCTGGGGTGCGGAATTGGTAACAGAGGATGTGATTCAGGTGGATTTTCGCCAACGCCCCTTTTTGATTAGTTCCGCCGAGCGGCAGGTGCGGGCCCACAGTGTGATTATTGCCACAGGGGCAACGGCTAAACGGTTGGGCTTACCCGGTGAAGAGCAGTATTGGACAAAGGGAGTTTCCGCCTGTGCCATTTGTGATGGGGCAACCCCTATTTTTCAGGGTGTAGAATTGGCCGTCATTGGTGGTGGGGACAGTGCGGCGGAAGAGGCGGTGTATTTGACCAAGTATGGTTCCCATATCCATTTGTTGGTGCGGGGCGATAGGATGCGCGCCAGTAAGGCCATGCAGGATCGGGTGTTAGCAAATCCGAAAATTACGGTGCATTGGCATACCGAGGCGATCGCCATTGAGGGGGATGGTCAACTCATGCAGGGATTAAGGGTTCGGAATAATCTCACCCAAAAGGAAGAGACCCTGCCGGTACGCGGTCTGTTCTATGCCATTGGCCATACCCCCAACACCCAACTGTTTCAAGGACAAATTGACCTAGACCCGGTGGGCTATATTTTGACTCCCAAGGGAACGGAAACCAATGTAGCTGGGGTGTACGCAGCCGGGGATGTCCAAGATCACGAGTATCGTCAGGCCGTAACCGCCGCCGGCACCGGATGTATGGCGGCCCTAGAAGCCGAACGGTGGCTCTCGGCCCAGGGACTCCTGCACGAATTTCACCAACCAACTACTGAAGCTGCCCCCAAAGAAACCGCCCCAGCGGCAAAAACCCCTAATCTCAGCGAATCCGATCCCAACGCCTTTGATCCAACGGCCCTAAAGCATCGCGGCAGTTATGCCCTGCGCAAGCTTTTCCACGATAGCGATCGCCTGCTCATGGTGAAATACGTTTCCCCCACCTGTGGGCCCTGCCATACCCTCAAACCTATTTTGAATCGGGTCGTGGAGGAATTTCCTGAACAGATGTACCTGATTGAAATTGACATTACCGAAGACACGGCGATCGCCGAGCAAGCTGGGGTCACCAGTACGCCAACCATTCAACTCTTCAAACAGAAGGAACTCGTGGAAACCATAGTGGGCATGAAGCCGAAAAGCCAGTATCGGGAAACAATTCAGAAATATGTAACTAAACGTTAGTATTGAAGGTATCCCGCAAGTCCTCGGTGGGGGCGTAACGGCAAAATTGCTGATGAGGCAGTGCTTTAGGCTAGACATAACAGTGAGAAAATCAGGGCAATCTACTATACTGAAAGCACAAGCTGAGTCCCTTGACTAAAGTCATGACTGCCTCTCCAACCCAAATTCTTACGATTGAAGATTTTCTAAAGTTTCCATATTTAGAGGGATCTCCAGCATGGGAATACGTAGATGGGGCTGCTATTCAAAAGCCAATGCCCAAACTTCGACACTCTATTTTACAAAAGCGACTGTTGACCGAAATTGATAGTCACAGTGAATCGTACACAACACTACCTGAACTGCGCTGTACTTTTGCTGGGCGATCTGTTGTTCCTGATATTGCAGTCATTTCATGGAACCGAATTCAAGTGAACGGGTTGGGAGAACCAGAAGATAATTTTATTGAAGCTCCTGACTGGTCAATCGAAATTCTTTCACCCGATCAGAAGGCGAATCGCGTAATTGATAACCTTTTACATTGCATAAAACATGGCTGTCGGTTGGGGTGGATGCTTGACCCAGATGATTATTCTGTCCTGACTTTTGCTCCACATGAAGAACCCAAAGTCTATAGAGGGGATTGCCAGCTTCAAGTTTTGGAGGGAGTCTATTTAGAGTTAACAGCCCAGCAAGTTTTTGCATGGCTAAAAATAGACAAGCGTTGATGCTTATAGACAGAGAACATAGTGGTTGCGGCGGCATAATGTTAATCTTGATCGGAATCCTCCTCCTGCTCATTCTCTGAATCTGGCTCAGCAGCCACCTGTAGCTCTTCCTCGCTGGCTTGGCTGCCACCCCCGACGACGGCCAGATCCACCTGCTGACGGTAGGAGTCTACATTCTTGATCATCACATCCACCCGATCGCCCAGGCGATAGCGAAGGTGGTTCCGTCGCCCCGTCAAGGTTTGGGCCTGGGAACGATATTCGTACCAGTCATCCTTCAGGGAACTGACGTGAACCAGGCCCTCCACAGAAAAGTCAATCAATTCCACAAAAAAGCCGTAGGACTGTACCCCGGTAATGATGCCGGGTCGGGTTTCCCCCGCACAGGCCTGCACCCGCCGTACCCGTAGTAGCCCCTGTAAATCTTTCCAGGCTTGGTAAACCGTGCGCTCCTGCTCTTGCAGATCGGGCAAAATATCGGCTATCGCCCCTTCTAAGTCCCGCTGATCATCGGGGGGAAGTACATTCCAATTCACCTGATCTAAACAGGAGTGGTGGCGTAAATTCACCGATTCCTTGGCTCGAGCCGTGCGGCGATCGCGGCCCTTATCTAACAGGGCATGGATCACCCGCTGATTCAGAACATCACTATAGCGTTGGAGAGGGGCGCAACAATGAGCATAGGGGCCGGTCAAGGCCAAACTAAAATGGGCTGCCGCCGTCGCCGTATCGGCGGGCACCTTGAGGGTGTCACACAAAAGCTCAAGGAGAACATCCGCTAAATCTGAGGTCTGGAGTTGGTGAATAAACCGCTGGTAATCCTGACTGGTAACTTGACTGGTATCACTGAGGTTTAGAGGTAAATCTAGATTTTGGGCCAGCTTAATAAAATCCTGGATCGCATAAAGTTCCGGGGGTTCTTGGTGGCGATAAATGGCCGGCAATCCCAAATTGGCCAAGTGATTTCCCAGTAATTCATTAGCCAGAATCATCAAGCTACTGGGGTCTAAACCGGACTGGGACTGGAGAGCGGTAAAAATTCCCTCATCCCCATAACCCATGGGCAAGGTCAAATTCAAGGGGGCGGCCAGGGTTCCCCGTTGCTGGCGTTGCTCACTGAGTCCCGTGGAAATTTGCCCCAAGGTCTGCAACAAATCCCCTAGGGAGAATTTTCCTTTTTTAGCAAGAATTTTGGATACATCTTCAGGATTGAGGGTTTGATCCACCCGCACCACACTCGGCTGAATTTCGTAGGCTTGAACGTCCCCCTGGCCAGTGATCGTCACCAACAGAGACAGGCAGGGGCGATCGCCCCCAGGGACAAGGCGCAGGGCCGTCAGTTCCGGTGGAAAGAGGGGAATGGTTAGATCCTGGGTAGCCACCGCCAAGGCCCGCCGCCGCACCTCCCGATCCAGGGCAGAGTTAAAGGGAACTTGGGCCGCCACATCACTGATATGAATTCCCAATTGCCAGGTTTGACTGCCTAGGGGTTCCAAGGAAAAGGCCGCTTGCATCTCCTGCCACGGCCAATCTAGGGCAATGGTTTGCAAATTCCGCAGATCCTGGCGCCCCTCCCAAGAGGACTGTAGGGAGGCCGCTTCCAGTTCTTGATTGAGGGCGATCGCCACCCCTTGGGCCATCCCGGAAAATTGACGCGGCAGGTCATGCTTGCAACAGATCAAATCAATGGCCGGAGCCGACTGGGCATCCTCCCCTAAGACCTGATTGATTTCCCCTAGGGGTGGGTAAGCTCCCAGGGGGTAACGGACAATAATCACATGAACCAATTGATCCACCACCGCCGTCAGATCCGCCACGGTGCCATTGGGCAAAATTTCCACTTCAAACAAGAGGCGATCGTCTAGGGGAACCGCCCGAAACCCACTCTCGGTTTGTTTGATCCGGGCAATCACCGAGGGATTACTCCGCTCCAAAATCAGCTTGACTTCCCCCTCCGGCGATCGCTTCCGCCGCCCTTCTCGAGTCACCTTTACGAGGACGAGATCGCCATTCCAGGCTGTGCTGAGTTGATTTTCCCGGACAAATACATCTTCGCTACCCTCCTGTTCCTGGATCGCAAAGCAAAAGCCCTTACTGGAACAGCGCAATCGCCCTTCCACAACTCCCTCTTCGTGGAGTCGCCGATACTTACCCCGCTCCTTGAGCAAAACCCCCACCCGCTCAAGGGCATCTAGGGCAATTTGCAACTGATGTAACCCTTCCCCCTCTTCACAATCCAGCTTCTTTTCAAGAACCTTTGGAGCAATCAACTTATCGTCGCTGAAGTTAGCTAACAAACTACTAATGGAAAACTGCATGGGAGACTCATCAACTGTAGAGGACGGATCAATGGACTGAAGCGAAGGGCCCGATGCCAGAATAGCCAAAGGATTTACACGAGTTCCCCTAGCCTTGGAACCTAGCCCCTTCATGGGAATCAACCACCACCGCAGTTCATTCCGTCTCCATGATAGGATCTTTCGCGTTGATTCTGGTCACAAAAAGCCCTAGATTTGAGGAATGGCTGTATAAGCTACGGTTTAATTTCCATCCCCCGTAACGGTACTGTAAGGTTATGACTGAAGCTGAAATTTTTGAAAAGGTAAAAGCAATTGTCGTCGATCAACTTGGTGTGGACGACGATCAAGTAACGTCAGAAGCCAATTTCTCGACGGATCTGAATGCCGATTCCCTCGACTCCGTGGAATTGATCATGGCCTTAGAGGAAGCCTTTGGGGTTGAGATCCCTGACGAAAACGCAGAAAAACTGCTGACGGTTCAAGATGCCGTGGACTATATCAGCGGTAAGGTCGCCGCGTAGGGATCATGACTAAGGCAGAGGTAAAACGGGTCGTCGTCACTGGTATGGCCGCGATCACCCCCCTAGGGAATACCCTGGCCGATTATTGGCAGGGTTTAATGGAAGGACGGAATGGTATTGGCCCCATTACCTTGTTTGATCCGGCACGCCATGCCTGTCGGATTGCGGGTGAGGTGCGGGGTTTCGACCCAACGGCCTTCATCGATCGCAAGGATGCCAAGCGAATGGATCGTTTTGCCCAGTTTGGTGTGGCAGCGAGTAAGCAAGCTCTCACGGATGCCCAACTCACCATTGATGGGACGAATGCCACGGATATTGGGGTAATAATTGGCACGGGGGTCGGGGGTCTCAAGGTGATGGAAGATCAACAGGAGGTCTACCTAACCAAGGGCCCCGATCGCTGTAGCCCCTTTATGATTCCGATGCTGATTGGCAATATGGCGGCGGGTCTGACGGCCATTCATACTGGCGCAAAGGGCCCCAATTCCTGCTCGGTGACGGCCTGTGCCGCAGGCTCCAATGCCATTGGCGATGCTTTTCGCTTAATCCAGCATGGCTATGCCAAGGCGATGATCTGTGGCGGCACGGAGGCGGCCATTACCCCTCTGTCCGTCGCTGGTTTTGCCTCCGCCCGGGCCCTGTCCACCCGTAATGATGATCCGGCCCATGCCAGTCGACCCTTTGATCAGGATCGGGATGGCTTTGTTTTGGGAGAAGGTGCCGGTATTCTCATTTTGGAGGAGCTAGAATTTGCTCGCCAACGGGGGGCCCACATCTATGCGGAAGTGGTGGGCTACGGACTCACCTGCGATGCTTACCACATGACCGCGCCATCCCCCGGGGGGGAAGGGGCCTCTCGGGCCATTGAGTTTTGCCTCAAGGATGCGGGAATCACGCCGGATCAGGTGAGTTATATTAATGCCCACGGCACCAGTACTCCCGCCAATGACAGTACGGAAACGGCAGCAATCAAGCGGGCCCTTGGGGATAACGCCTACAACGTTCCCATTAGTTCGACGAAATCGATGACGGGGCATTTACTCGGTGGCTCTGGTGGTATTGAGGCGATCGCCACGGTGATGGCCGTTTTCCATGACCGGATTCCACCCACGATCAACCTAGAGCAGCCGGAACCTGCCTGTGATTTAGACTATGTTCCCAAGGTGAGTCGCGCCTGTAATGTGCAGGTTGCCCTATCCAACTCCTTTGGTTTTGGTGGCCATAACGTCACCTTAGCGTTCCGCAAGTACGATGCAAACCATCAGTAAAGAGAGACTAATTCATGCCTGTTGCCACCCAATCCCTCGAAGAACTCTGTATTAACTCAATTCGCTTTTTGGCAATCGATGCCGTGCAAAAGGCCAACTCTGGCCACCCTGGTTTACCGATGGGTGCGGCTCCCATGAGCTATGTGCTCTGGAACCAGTTCATGCGGTTTAATCCCAAAAATCCCCAATGGTTTAACCGCGATCGGTTTGTGCTTTCGGCTGGACATGGTTGTATGCTCCAATACGCCATGCTCTATCTGACCGGCTATGACAGCGTGACCATTGAAGATATTAAGCAATTTCGCCAATGGGGTTCCCACACCCCCGGCCACCCGGAAAACTTTGAAACTGCCGGTATAGAAGTCACCACCGGCCCCCTCGGTCAAGGGATCTGTAATGGGGTAGGTCTTGCCGTTGCCGAAGCCCATCTCGCCGCTAAGTTTAATAAGCCCGATGCCACCCTCGTAGACCATTACACCTACGTCATTTTGGGGGATGGCTGCAACATGGAAGGAATTTCCGGGGAAGCCTGCTCCTTGGCGGGACACTGGGGCCTCGGCAAGCTGATTGCCCTCTACGATGATAATCATATTTCCATTGATGGCTCCACCGACATTGCCTTTACGGAAGATGTGGGCAAGCGGTTTGAGGCCTACGGTTGGCACGTTCAACATGTTCCCGACGGCAATACAAACCTAGAGGCGATCGCTGCGGCCATTGAGGCGGCTAAGGCCGTCACCGATAAGCCCTCCCTGATTAAAGTGACGACGACGATCGGCTATGGCTCCCCCAAAAAAGCGGGAACCGCCGGAGTCCATGGTGCTGCCCTCGGCCCCGATGAAGTCACCGCCACCCGTGAAAATCTCGGCTGGGAGTACGAACCCTTTGATATTCCTGGGGATGCCCTCGCCCATTTCCGCAAAGCCGTGGAGCGGGGAGCCAGCTACGAAGCAGAGTGGAATTCCGCCCTGGCCCAGTACAAAACCAAATATCCCGCCGAAGCTGCCGAATTTGAACGCCTCCTAAAAGGGGACTTGCCCGCCAACTGGGATGCCCAACTCCCCAGCTACACGCCGGAAGATAAGGCCCTTGCCACCCGCAAACATTCTGAAAATTGCCTGAATGCGATCGCCCCCAATTTGCCAGAACTCATCGGTGGCTCTGCGGACTTAACCCATTCCAACCTGACGGAACTGAAATGCTCCGGTGACTTCCAAAAAGGAGCCTACGAAAATCGGAATCTCCGCTTTGGGGTACGGGAACACGGCATGGCCGCCATCTGCAATGGCATTGTTCTCCATAATTCCGGCTTAATTCCCTACTGTGCGACCTTTTTGGTATTTGCGGATTACCTGCGGGGGGCCCTGCGGCTTTCGGCCCTATCCCAAGCAGGGGTAATCTATGTGATGACCCACGACTCCATCGCCCTCGGCGAAGATGGCCCCACCCACCAACCCGTCGAAACCCTGGCATCCCTGCGGGTGATTCCCAATTTGTTAGTGATTCGCCCCGCCGACGGAAATGAAACCTCCGGGGCCTACCAAGTGGCCATTACTCGCCGGAAACAACCCACCCTCTTAGCTCTGACCCGCCAAGGGCTACCCAATTTAGCCGGAAGCTCTGCGGCGAATGTGGCCAAGGGAGCCTACACCGTAGTGGACTGCGACGGAACCCCAGACTTGATTTTGATTGGTACCGGCTCAGAGGTATCCCTTTGTGTCACAGCTGCCGAAGAACTCGCTGCCTCTGGCACCAAAGTCCGGGTTGTGTCCATGCCCTGTTGGGAATTATTTGCGGAACAGTCCAGTGAATACCAAGAGTCCGTGCTACCCAGTGCCGTGACCCGGCGGTTAGCCGTTGAAGCTGGCTCTAGTTTCGGCTGGTGTCGCTACGCCAGTGCCTCCATTTCCATTGATCACTTTGGAGCTTCTGCCCCAGGGGGAACGGTCATGACCAAGTTTGGTTTCACCGTGGAAAATGTGGTTGCTAAGGCCAAGGCTATCCTCGCCTAGGGCATTTCCTGATTTCCTTATAATTAGGGTAGATGGGATTCCTCGGTCTACCCTTTTTAATTTCTAGATTTTTGAGCTTCTAGATTTTTGTTGTTACATTGTGCGTTGTCTATGCCCCGTCGTCGCAAACAATTCCCCTGTGGCCATCAAGGCTATGGACAAGTTTGTCACCGCTGCGCTCAGGCTGAGGGTCAGAAGGAAAAGCTAAAGCAGGAGCAGGAAATTGCCCGACAACTACGACGGAATTGGGAAGCTAGTTTTGAGCGGGATCCCATTGATCTAAGAAGCTTGCCTAAGCCGATGGTGAGCAAGGCGCGGGACATTATTCAAGCCCTGGGAGAAGGGGTGGATTACCGTCAATTCAAGGGAAAACGTCTCAACCACGATCGCCATGTGATTAGCATTCCCCTAAATTATGACTATCGATTACTGTGTCAAGACGTAGACAATCGGATTGAGCCAAAGGCTGTCCTCAGTCACGAAGATTATAATGTCAAAAAACCCAAGGCCTGAACCAATCTGGATGGTAGAATTTAAGGCTGATTGACGTAAGCCCTTAATTCTTGAGAAGTTAAATATCCGGTGAAACTGATTGTTGTTGGTAGTGGTGGCCGCGAACATGCCCTGGCCTGGAAACTCCTAGAATCAAACCAAATAGAGCGGCTTTTTTGTTTACCCGGCAATGGCGGTACAGCCTGCTTAGATCGGTGCGAAAATGTGGCGATCGCCGCAACGGATTTAGATAGTATCTGCCAGTTTGCCCAAAAGGAACGGGTGGATTTGGTCGTCATTGGCCCAGAGGTTCCCTTGGCGGCGGGTCTGGGCGATCGGCTACAGGCCCTAGGTATTGCTGCATTTGGGCCCACCCAAGCCGGTGCAAAAATTGAAGCCAGCAAGGCCTGGGCAAAAACCCTGATGGTGGAGGCCGGCATCCCCACGGCCCGGGCCCAAACCTTTGATCAAGCTGCCCCGGCCATTACCTATGTCCAGGCCCATGGCGCACCCATTGTCATTAAAGCCGATGGTTTGGCGGCGGGCAAAGGCGTAACGGTGGCTCAAACCCTCGACGGGGCGATCGCGGCCATTCACACCAGTTTTGCCGGTACCTTTGGGGAGGCCGGTTCCCAGGTGGTAATTGAAGAGGTCTTAGTTGGCGAAGAAGTCTCCGTGCTAGCTCTCACCGACGGACAAACCATTCGCCCCCTGTTGCCGGCCCAGGATCACAAACCCATTGGCGAGGGGGATAGGGGCCCCAATACCGGTGGCATGGGCGTTTATGCTCCCCTACCCCGCATCACTGCTCCGATTATGGCCAAGATTCAAGCAACCATCCTGGAACCCACCTTGGCCGCCCTGCAAAAACGGGGAATTGACTATCGCGGGGTTCTCTACGCTGGCTTGATGATTGACCCAGAGGATAACGTTCAGGTCGTGGAGTTTAATTGCCGCTTCGGGGATCCGGAAACCCAGGTGATTTTGCCCCTCTTGGATACACCCCTACTCGATCTCCTCCTCGCCTGTGTGAATCGCACCCTAGATCAAATCGGGGCGATCGCCTGGAAGCCAGGTGTCGGTATTTCCGTTGTCATGGCGGCGGCCGGATACCCCAATGCCTATCCCAAGGGAGACGAAATAACAGGTATTCCTGGGGCCCTAGACCAGGGAGTCCTCGTCTTCCATGCCGGGACCCTCTGGAAACAGGGACAATGGCTTACCAATGGCGGCCGGGTCTTAAATGTCACCGCCGTGGCAGAAAACTTTACCCTTGCCAAAGAAAAGGCCTATGGGGGTATCGCCCAAATACAGTTTCCTGGGGCCTATTATCGCCGGGATATTGGCTATCGATTATTTTCCTAGATTTCCGTGTGTCATGGTATATTCAACCTCCCTGATGCTCTACGGTATCGGGCATTTGTTGAATGATCTCAATCGTGCGGACGCTGACGGTGCAGACTCGATCGAGCAGGTCGATAACCTGTTCTTTATAGTCAGCAAATTTGTAGGTATTGAAAAGTTTGGCGATCGTGGGGTCTTTGGGTTTCTTTTCTTTGTATTGGTCGAGAATCCATTCTAGGGCGGAGCGGTTGCCGAGTTTGTAGTCCCAGGCAATGGGGGGTACGCCGCTGAGTTGGGTGTTCTCGTCTAGGGTAATGGTGCCGTGGGTTTTGTCGGCTTTGAGTTTTGCTTTGGGGTTGGCTTTGCTGGCGATGTCGTGGCGGGTTAAGCCGTAGGGTTCGATCGCTTCGTAGTTCAGGTGCAAGTCCATCAAAGCTCTGCCCCAGGTTGCCCATTGATGAAAGTTGGAATAGAAGGGCAGGCGGGGAAATTCGCGTTTGAGGTTGAGTTCGTATTTTGTGCGGTAGGCGGGATGGTGGAGAACGGCGTAGGTGTAGTGGAAGATGGCTTCTTTGGTGATGGTGGGGTCGCTGTAGTGGGTTTGGAATTGGGTTAAACCCCAGTCGGTGATGTTGTCGATGCGGTTTCCGTTTTCGTCATAGCGATAGAGGGGAAGGCATTGGGAACCTCCTATGGTAGTCAAATCAGCTATGTAAGAACTAGCAAGACACCAAAACGGTATCGCATCACCAGTTTTTAACCAAATTAAAGTATTTTTAGAGTTTGAAGTTCTAAAAATATTTGACATTTGATAGGTTCTACCATTTAGATGAGAGTCAAAATATATCTTCTTCTTCACAAATGGTCGATACATTCCATTTCTAATACATTCTCTGTCAAATTCTTTTTGTATTCTCCTTGCCAAACAAGATTCTAGATTTTCATCCCATTTAATTTTTGATTTTCCACTATTACCCTTCTTCAGCGAAGCCTGATAATCATTAAGTAAAAATTTAATCTTTTCAATTAAATCATCTTCATTCCAGTCATAAGCCCATTCATCTCGCTGCGTTTTAACCCCTGCTGAAAAAAGCTGAAAAACTGCCTCTTGAGATTTACCCGCTTTCACCACCTTATCAATCAACGGCAAAAAACTATCAAAATCGTTATCGGTTAAATTAATCCAATTCGTCTTTTTGTCCGGCGTAATGTGGTCAAATGGAATCTGCTCAAACCGGGTGCGTTCAAACCAGTCGAGCTTTTCTTCCTTCGTCTGCTCATCCTGCAACGTAAAGTAAAAAATCTTTGCCTTGCTCATGTCCACACTCGCTGAACTGGATAGAAATCAAACTTTTTATCACGGCTCACAATATCTAGTGAGTAATCCATTGCTTGGGCAACTAAAATGCGATCGAATGGATCTCGATGATCTTTGGAAATCGGCAAGTCTAAATAATTTTCTAGATTCTCAATCTCAATTGGGATAATTTCCGCTCTCATGACTGAGATCCGATCCAGCAGGCTCTTAAAAGAATAATCAAGCTGGAGCTTACCAACATTGATTTTGATAACTATCTCCCAAAGACTTGCCATACTAAAAAACAAGTCTGATTTCGCATCTACGATCGCTTTAGCTCTTTGGCTCAAGCTGGGGTTCTTGGATGCGTACCAAAGAACGACATGGGTATCGAGCAGAAACGCCATGTTACATGTAATCCTTTAAGTCTTCTAGGGGTTCGTCAAAATCATCAGACATCGTGATTTTTCCAGCTAAACTGCCGTAGCCGTACTTCTTTTCAAGAGCTGCTTTCTGTTCAGCATCAAGTAGTTCCATCGGCGTATCGAAGTCTTCTGGCAGAGGTAACTTAAATGTGCCTTTCAAAATGCCAGATCGCCGTTTCTTTAACGGTTCTCCTGCCTGAGCATGGGAGTATTTTTCATTGAGGTACTTGGCATAATGCAGAACCTCTTGCTGAAGAGATTCTGGCATCTGAGTGAGGGTTTCTAAAAGCTCTGCATCGACAGTCATTGATTACGCCTCCTGTGACCTAACTAAAAACATGACAGCAATTCCAGTTTGAATCCCAAACACGTTATTTTTCGTGCCAGAGATTTTAGGATTGTTCCTCACATCGGATTGAGTATCGACAATATAAACATAATCAAACTCGCGATCGATACACTTACGAAAGCCATCAAAAGTTTTGGAATCAATAAACGATCGATTGGTAATAAAGGCAATAATACCGTTTTGACCGAGGCGATCGCTTGCCCACCGAAAGAAGCGGGTATACATATCGTAAACAACAATCTGGTTCTGAGCCGTCCCTTCCTTGATGTAGGTTGCCTTAATGGCTTTATCAATCCCTGCATAGAGACGATTGGCATTACGCTGGTTAAAATTTTCCTGGTGAGCGTTGTAGGGCGGGTTGCCGATGATGACAGAAATGGTTTTCTCATTTTGCTGCTGAATTCGAGCCGTGTTTTGCACACTCATCGCAAAAAGATCAAATTGATGCCCTGCGGTCGTGCAATGATCCAGCGTATCGACTAAACAAATATTTTTGAATTCTTCATACTTCCCCATCTTTTGCTGATAGGTAAACTCAATATTCAAATTAGCAATGTAATAGGGCAAAATCGCTACTTCATTACAGTGAATTTCATGCTTATATTTATGCTCCAGCTTATCCGCTGGCAAATATTCAATTAGCTCCGTCACATAGGTTCCTGTCCCCGTACAAGGGTCTAAAATTTCTACCCCCGGATCGCTCAGTAACTTGCCAAAGTGCTTATGGGTCAAATAATCCGCACTCTCAATCATAAAGCGGACAATTTCATTCGGCGTATAGACAATCCCCAACCGATCCGCCGCCTTGGGGTTATAGGCTTTGTAGAAATTCTCGTAGACCGCCTTGAGAAACTTCTGCTTTTCGTGGTGATTGGCGATGTTTTCCGAATGGCGACGAATTACCGCATAGTAGTGTTCGATGCTTTTGAGCGTGTTTTTGCGAGTCGCTCCCGTGAAAAAGGTGTTGATAATCTCCGACAGTTCCCGCGCAATATTGTTTTCCCGGTGAAACTGCGACTCATGGAAAATATTGGTGAAAATATCCTCCGTGAGAATGTGCTGAATCAACATCTCATGGATATCGAAGATCTCAATTTCTGGGTTAATCGACTGGCGACACACCGCGAGGAAAGTATTGCGGCGTTCCCTAAATTGGGGATTGCTCGCTTCTTGCTGGGTAATAATATCCCGTAGCGCCACCAGAATATGGGGAATGTCTTCCTTAAATTTGACGATCGCCGCCCGAAAGTCACGCACTTCAGGACGTTCATAGTCCACAAACGTACTGATTAGCCCATCTAACGCCTCCGCATCCCCCATGGAAACCCGCAACTGCTCTCGACTGTGCTGAATCAGGACGGCAATTTGAGAATTTTCAAACAGAATGTTTTCGTCTGGATATCCAGCGGCAAACTTATCTTCAATTTTTCGATCCAGATCATGCTCTAGTCCCTTACACTCCCACCAGCCATGCTCTAGGCGAATGGCATCCTTCACCGTGCCATCCGGGAAAACCGTCGTATTGAACTTGGTCTTAAAGTCCAGTTCTGGGATCAGCAGATAGTTGCGGGGTTTGCAGTAGTCATTCAGCAACCGCTCAAAGGCATTGCGAATACTGGTTTCCTTCCTGGAACCGCCATAGCGAATGATTTTTTCGACCTCCGCCTGGTACTGTGTCACCAGCAATCTGGACATACTACAACTCCCGGAGCCATGAAGTCTAGGTAAAGTGAGGACTAGAGCTTTAATATTACCCCTTAATCTCAATTCTGACCCATCGACAAGGTTCCGGCTCTAAAACTGGGCAAGATGGTTTGAGTATCTGCCCCCCCCCACCTGTGATGCCGCAGATAGAAAATCCCCGATCTTGACTGAAGATGTTTCTCCAAGGCAGTCAGAAAATCGGGGAAATGTCAGGAGTAAAGAGAGGGAATATACCAGGTAATACCCTAGGAGGCAAATCCCTTCTTGAATTCTGCCAAGGCAGCCTTGAGGGCAGTTTCGGCGGTGTCGTCCAACTTCTTGCCAGTGCGTACCGCTTCACCATATTCTGGCTTACTATTGCGAAGATAATCCCGGAACTCCGTCACAAACTTGGTAACAGACTCAGCCGGAATGTCATCTAGATAGCCGTTGGTTCCAGCATAGATAATGGCAACCTGCTCTTCCACTGGAATTGGTGCATACTGGGGCTGTTTTAACAGTTCCCGCAGTCGTTGACCCCGAGCCAACTGGTTTTGGGTGGCTTTATCTAAGTCAGAGGCAAATTGAGAAAAAGCCTGTAATTCATCAAACTGAGCCAAGTCAAGTTTCAGTTTTCCTGCCACCTGTTTCATCGCCTTAATTTGGGCCGCAGACCCCACTCGGGACACCGAGATACCGGCGTTAATGGCGGGACGTAAACCGGAGTTAAACAAGTCCGAGGAAAGGAAAATCTGACCATCGGTAATAGAAATAACGTTAGTGGGAATATAGGCAGACACGTCACCGGCTTGGGTTTCCACAATGGGCAAGGCGGTCATACTGCCCTCACCCAGTTCAACACTCAGTTTTGCGGCCCGCTCCAACAAACGGGAGTGGAGGTAGAAGACATCACCGGGGTAGGCTTCCCGACCGGGGGGACGGCGCAATAGCAGGGACATTTGCCGGTAGGCTTGGGCTTGCTTGGACAGATCATCGTAGACGACCAGGGTGTGCTTGCCCTTATACATAAAGTATTCAGCCAAGGTGGCACCGGTATAGGGAGCTAAATATTGCAATGCCGCCGGATCACTGGCATTAGCTGCCACAATAATCGTGTAGTCGAGGGCCCCCTTTTCCCGAAACACATTCACCACCTGGGCAACGGTAGAGGCCTTCTGCCCGATCGCCACGTAGACACAAATAACATCCTGACCTTTTTGATTCAAGATGGTATCCACGGCCACGGCGGTTTTTCCGGTCTGGCGATCGCCAATAATTAACTCCCGCTGACCCCGACCCACCGGAATCATGGCATCAATGGCCGTAATCCCCGTTTGCATCGGCTCACAGACGGATTTCCGCTGCACAATGCCTGGAGCAGGGGATTCTAACAAACGCGATTCACTAGTATTTAGGTCTCCCTTACCATCGAGGGGCCGCACTAGAGCATCTACCACCCGGCCAAGCACCCCATCCCCCACGGGAACCGAGGCAATTTTACCGGTGGAGCGCACGGTGCTACCTTCTTCAATTTCACGCCCTTCCCCCATCAGCACCACGCCGACATTATCTTCCTCTAGGTTGAGGGCAATGCCAACCGTCCCATCCTCAAACTCCAGCAGTTCTGATGCCATTGCTTTGTCGAGGCCGTAGACGCGGGCAATCCCATCCCCTACTTGCAGAACCGTGCCGACATTATCAACCTTGATCGTCTGCTCGTACTGTTCAATTTGCTGACGAATAATACCGCTAATTTCATCGGGTCTGATACTTACCATAGAAGTTGCTCTCAAGGGATTTACAGAAATAAAACAGGGGGCTAAGCCGCATTTAACAAACTAAAGCTCAACCGACGCAGTTGACCGCGCAAACTGGCATCTAGAACCTGGGAACCCACTTTAACAATGACACCACCAATGAGGGAAGAATCTAGCTTGGTAGCCAGTTCCACCTCATTTGCACCGGTCATGGATTTCACCTTCTCGATTACCCCTTGACGTTGCGCTTCCGTCAGTTCCACGGTGGTAATAACTTCGGCCAATACAATATTGCGCAGTTTACGCAGGAGGGCGCGATACTGCTGGCAAATGGCCCCTAGGAATGCAATGCGCCGCCGATCCACCAATAACAGCAGAAAGTTGAGGAAATAGCCATGCACCTCATTGACGGCAATTTGCCGAAGTACGGCTTTTTTGGCCTCTGCCTTAATTAGCGGATTGGCTAAAAATTGGCCCAGATCCTCGGAATTTTCTAGTAGGTCGAGAATCATACCCACGTCTTGATTAAACCGTTCTTCCAATTGCTGGGACTGGGCTAAGGACAATAGGGCCTCAGCATAGGGTTCAATAATTTCACCGCTGACGGTGGTTTGCATCATTTGCCTCCTAGTAGGGCAATACTGCGATCGACAAGCTGTCGCTGCATTTCAGCATTAGCCGATAACTGGGCATTTAAGTCCGCTTCGGCCTTAGCCAGAGCCAAACTGGCAATGCGATCCCGAATCTCGGCGATCGCCCGTTCTTGGCTGGCGGTTGTGTCTTGACTAGCTGTTTGCTTGAGTCGCTCAATCTCACGCTTGGCTTGGGCTAAAAGTTCATCCTTAGCGAGCTTCGCCCGAACTTCTGCCTCTTGGCGAATTCGCTGCGCTTCCTGTTGAGCTTGGGCTAGTTTTTGTTGTTCATCGGCTAAACGAACGGCGGCTTCCTGATTCCGCTCCTCCGCTTCCTTAATTTCAGTGGCAATGGCTGCTTGGCGATCGCCCAGGGTTTTACCCAAAAAGCCCCGACCAAAATAGACAAGGACACCAATGACAATGGCAAGGTTGATCACATTGGTTTCAAAAATATCAAAATTGAGACCAAAATGACCCATCTCCTCCGTTGCCAAAAATAGATTTACGAGATTAACTGCGTCCATGACCCAAACTCCTTACGCCAACAGCTTTGTTAAAAGTTGCTGGCTGAACGTACCGACCTGAACCTCAAGATCTCTCAGCACTGATTGCTTCTGCTGGTCAATCTCGGCCTGTACATTTAATAATTCTGCCTGAACGATTTTCTGGGCTGCGGCAATTTCTCCTGTGGCAATCTTTTGAGCATCGGCCCGAGCCTCTTCAAGGAGCACTTGAGCTTGGCGACGGGTCACAGCTAATTCCTGCTCGTACTGGGCGGCAAGATTTTTGGCCTGCTCTAGCCGATCCTTTGCTTCCCGTAAATTGCCGCGCACATAATCATCGCGATTATCGAGGGCATTACTGAGGGGTTTATAGAAAATTGCATTCAAAATGACTGTCAAAATCAAAAACTGAACAGCCATTAAGGGTAGGGTGGCATCGAAATCAAACATCCGCCTCTCCTGATGGGCATGACTTAAGAGGATTGACTGTTCAGACATTGAAGACCTTTAACAGCCAATCCCGATGAAAATGGGTGCTTAAGATGCAAAGGGGTTAGCGAACAGAAGCACCAAGGCAATCACCAAGCCGTAAATGGTTAGGGATTCCATGAATGCCAGGGTTAAGAGTAAGGTTCCACGAATTTTACCTTCAGCTTCTGGCTGGCGGGCAATCCCTTCCACCGCTTGACCAGAGGCATTACCCTGACCAATGCCAGGGCCAATTGCAGCAAGACCAATGGCCAGGGCAGCGGCAATCACAGAAGCAGCAGCAACTAACGGATCCATAATTTCTTTTCCTCAGACAGTAGTGGAGTTTAACAAAATTTCCAGAGATTACAATACCAGGCCGCGGGGCCTTTTAGGAGTGGGCTTCTTCATGTTCTCCCCCATGCCCTTCCATCGCTTCACCGATGTAGGTGGCTGCTAGGGTTGCAAATACTAAGGCTTGAATGGCACTAGTAAATAACCCCAGAAACATTACAGGTAGAGGGATAAACAAAGGTACCAAAAGCACTAAAACACCAACAACTAACTCGTCTGCGAGAATATTCCCAAATAGACGGAAGCTGAGGGAGAGGGGCTTGGTGAAGTCTTCCAGGATAGCAATGGGCAGGAGGATAGGGGTTGGCTCAATGTATTTAGTTAAGTACCCCAGTCCTCGCTTGCGGAAGCCGGCATAGAAGTAAGCCAAAGAAACCAGTAGGGCAAGGGCTACGGTGGTATTGATGTCGTTGGTGGGGGCCGCCAATTCGCCTTCGGGTAACTCAATTAGTTTCCAGGGGACGAGGGCACCGGACCAATTACAAACAAAAATGAATAGAAAAAGGGTGCCAATAAACGGAACCCAAGCTCGGTATTCTTTTTCGCCCATTTGACCCTTGGCCAAATCCCGGATAAATTCAAGGGCGTACTCCATGAGATTCTGTATTCCAGTGGGAATGCGCTGAATATTTCGGGTGGCGGCCAGGGCGGCCACAATCAAAATGGCCATAACAATCCAGGTGGTCATAAACACTTGGCCATGCACCTTAAGATTGCCAATATGCCAGTAAAAATGATGCCCAACTTCTAGTTTAGCTAGGGGCAATAAAATCCATTCAGGGGAATGTATCAAAGGCATCATGCCTCCGACCTCAAAGTTTGTAGGCTGTACACATTTGCAGACCAGAACTAGCGGGACAAAACAACCGTGCGCAAGGTATAGACCAAGATGGCTGCTTTGTAGGTGAGAAAACCCAAGAATACGGGTAAAATGTGCAATTGCTGCCAACGACTTGCCAGAATAATCACGGCAATAAAGACAACAAGGTGAGTTTTACCCAGTTTTTCCTGCTCCCGGCCTAGTCGCTCAACATTACGGGCCAATAACCGTAAATAGAGCATACTGGCACTGGCTCCTAATAGATAATTGCAGGCAGTATCGAGGGAGTAACCCCACCAAACTGCCACAAAAATTATCCCCATGAGAGCTAGGCTAGTGGTTAATAGCTCCCGACGAAGTTGATAAAATTCAGCCATTGAACCAGAATCTGAGGATTCAGATGAGTCCAGAGATGGCAATGGTTTTGAATGGGTATCAGGGTCAGGAACAGCCACAGTGGTAGCAGATCATCCTGGGATGCTTTGAACTGGCCACCTTGAATCCTACCATGGTTGGGCAACATTACTTAACGAGATTTACTTAACCAGATTTCTACATCCCTAACTAATGGAAAAGGTTTGGGGATCAAGGCAGTGGCTGAGGGAGGTGAGTCCCGGTGCGTAGGTGAGGTTATAGGCAAGGGGGGTAACACTGATCAGATTTTGGGCGATCGCCTCCACGTCCGTGGGCACGAGTCCACTCTCCTGGGGTAATTCTTCCACCACTTCCCCCGCCAGCCAGTAGTAGGTTTTGCCACGGGGATCAATACGCTTTTGGAAGAGATCATGGTAGCGGCGCAGACCTTGGCGGGTAATGGCCACCCCAGCAATATCTTCAGCAGCCAAGGCGGGAACATTGACGTTCAGGAGCATCATTTCCGAAAGCGGTTTCTGCCCCAAGTGCGCGAGTAAACGGGCGACAAAGTCAGCGGCAGGTTGAAACTCGTGGACGGTAAAACTCGTTAGGCTAATGGCCATACTAGGAATGCCTTCGATAATCCCTTCCATTGCGGCGGAAACGGTGCCGGAGTAAAGAATATCAGTGCCGAGGTTGGAGCCTTGATTAATCCCGGATACGACAAAATCCGGGGGTTGCTCCAGCAGGGCCCCTAGGGCTAATTTGACGCAATCGGAGGGGGTTCCCGAACAGGCCCAGGCTTGAACATTGCTATGAAAGCGATGACTCACCACTTCGGCGCGAATGGGATCAAAGACGGTGAGGCTATGGCCCGTGGCCGATCGCTCCCGATCGGGGCAGACGACGACTACCTCATGGCCGGCGATCGCCAGGGTATCGGCTAAGCAACGAATACCGGGGGAAAAGACCCCATCATCATTGGAAATTAAAAGACGCATGAATACTACGAATCCTGATTGCTTCCATCAGGTTGATTATGGCAGGAAAGGGGAGAGTCAACTGTGTTACTAAGAAAGGGTGTGTTAATGAGTGCGGGGAGCCGCAGACGAAAGGCGGTTCCGGTGGTGCCGTGGGCAGGGTAAGGACTTTCAACCTGAATGTGAATCCCTAGGGGTTGGAGCAGGTCTTGGGCGATCGCCAGGCCCAGGCCCGTGCCCGGAATCTCGCCGTTGGCTTGAATACCTCGGTAGCCCCGCTCAAATAAATGGGCCTGATCGGCGGCAGGGATGCCCGGCCCCGTATCCCAAATCCGCAGGTCATAGTGGGCCGTTTCCTGGGCCTCGCAATCAGGCAGGGAGGGTGAGTCCACCACGACTAACTCAATACCAACGCTGCCGCCGCTGGGGGTGTATTTGAAGGCATTATCTAGCAAATTATTCAGGACTTCCCGGAGAACATCGCCATTTAAATGGAGATCGGGCAAGGGGGTGAGATCGGTTAAGACCAGATGGATATTCTGGGCCTCAGCGCGGGCTTGGGCGGATTGAATCAGGGGTGCCAATATCTCTGCCAAGGACGTACAGGTCTGGGGAGCCGGTGCCAATCGCAGGGGGTAGTGGGAATGGGGTGGGAGGGGGGGCTGCTCCAAAACCTGGGAAAACTGACTGAGGAGTTCTTCCATCCGTTCACTTTCTTGCCATATCCCTTCCGCTAGGGCGTGATTGGGATGGCTCAAACGCTTTCGCAGGAGTTTGGCAAAGGTACGTACCGCTGTCAGGGGGTTACGCAGTTGATGGAGCAGGTTATCCAGAACGGTGTGTTGGCTATCTCGGTGGAGTTCATAGGCTTCGGGGCGACTCAACCACTGTTGCCGTTGATCCAAAATACAGGCGATCGCCAGGGTATGGGCCACCTGCTCCAGTTGATCCTGCTCCCAGGGAATCCAGGGTTGACCCTCTCGCCCCGCCAGAAGTAACCCTAAGACCCAGTTTTGATAGATCAAGGGTAGGGCTAACTGATCCGGCCCTAGGGGGGGAATGACAGCAGCCCCAGGGGAATAGTTATCCTTGGGAATTAAGGAGAGGGGGGGATCACTAGCACTAAAGGTTTGGGATGGGACTAAGTTGTTGGGAGGGGGTAATAATTCAGACTGGGGCGGCTTAAAATCGGAGATGGGCGGTGGTAGCAGCGGGGGCGATCGCCAAGCCCTATCGGATTCAGGGTAGGTGGCAACGGGCATCCAGGTTTGGGCGGTGGGATCATCCTCAGCCCCCTCCGTCAGATAGACCGCCAAGGACGAAGCCCCTAAACCCTTGACGACTAGGGCCAACTGGGAGCGACAAAGGGCAACAAACTCCTCACTGGCCGGTAATAGCATTCTAGGTTAACAATCCAATATGATCAGTCCCCTCCTCAGATAAAAGAGATTGAAATTCACTGGAGCCGGCAACATATTCTGCCAAAAGTTCTTTTTCTACGGGCAGTAGGGAGGGATCACTATCCGTTGCCTGCTCCGCAAAGGTGTCTTCCATTAAGGCAATTTGCTCCTCAGCTTCCGCTAGGGCCGCTAGGAGAGCCTCATCTGCATGATGCCCAGCGTGACTCTCCATTTGTTGACAGCGATCGCGCAGAGCCATCACTTCTGCCTCTAGGGTCAGTTTTTCGTTGGTGAGTTGTTCCGATAGTCGCTTGTAGTACTTAAATGCCATTAAAAACGGGACGAGCTTCTCCCGTAGAGTCATTTGCTCAACATCTAAATTGTTGTAGCGATCGGCCAATTGGACATAGGCCTGGGATAGTTTAAGGTAACGTTGGCTGAGATTATCCATGGTGATGCCATAACAGCAGTAGTCATTACGAGTCAAAGAAATTACGCTTAGTCCTAGACTAGCGTTTTTATCCAAGATATTGTACCCAAAACAATGCCAAAAAGGAGAAGAATAACCCTATTCATGGTTAGCCCAGAGCAGGTATTCTTCTCCCCTTATTAGCTTTTAACGGATACGTTCGCCTAAACTAGACGGCTACAGCTTTTTTGGCAACCTGGGCTAATTCACCCTTGGCATACTTGGCAGCATACTCTTCTAGGCTCACTTGCTTGATCTTGCTGGCATTTCCAGCGGTACCAAACTGAGTGTAGCGATCGGCACAGACCTTTTCCATGTACTTAATGGAGGGCTTGAGGAAGTGACGGGGATCAAATTCCTTGGGATTGGCTGCCAAGGCTTCCCGAACCGCTGCCGTAATCGCTAGGCGGTTATCGGTATCAATATTGACCTTGCGGACACCACTCTTAATTCCTTTTTGGATTTCTTCCACGGGCACGCCGTAGGTTTCGGGAATGGCCCCCCCATACTGGTTGATCAGGGCAATTAAATCCTCGGGTACGGAGGACGAACCATGCATCACCAAGTGGGTATTGGGTAAGCGGCGGTGAATTTCTTCAATGCGGCTAATGGCCAAGATTTCCCCCGTGGGCTTGCGGGTAAATTTGTAGGCACCATGGCTGGTTCCGATCGCCACGGCCAGGGCATCCACCTGGGTACGCTCCACAAAGTCCACTGCTTCATCGGGGTCGGTCAAGAGCATGGAGTGATCCAATTCCCCTTCAAAACCATGGCCATCCTCTGCTTCCCCTTTGCCGGTTTCCAAGGAGCCTAAGCATCCAAGTTCCCCTTCCACGGAGGCACCAATGGCATGGGCCACTTTCACAACTTCACTGGTGACCGCAACATTGTATTCATAGCTGGCGGGGGTTTTGGCATCGGCTTCCAAGGAACCATCCATCATCACGCTGGTGAAGCCATTTTTGATCGCCGAATAGCAGGTGGCTGGCTCGTTACCATGATCCTGGTGCATGACAATGGGGATATGGGGGTAGGTTTCCACCGCTGCCAAGATTAAGTGACGTAAAAAGTTTTCCCCTGCATATTTACGCGCACCCCGCGAGGCCTGGAGAATCACTGGGCTATCGGTGGCATGGGCCGCCTGCATAATCGCCTGGATCTGCTCCATGTTGTTGACGTTAAATGCAGGAATGCCGTATCCGTTTTCTGCGGCGTGGTCAAGTAGCAACCGCATTGGGACGAGTGCCATAAAAGTCCTCCTAATTGAGAGCGTGTTAGCCGTAAACCAACATTAAATCTTATGGATGATCTTAGGCTACTTTGTCCTTTTATGTTAGAGTCTTGGGCAAGATGAATTTCTCTATCCCTTTACTGGTCACAATTTTAGCGTTGGTCAGCTTTCCCTTACTGGGGTGCAATACAACCAACGCATCGGACGATAGGGCCCAATCCCAGGACGGGGCCAATGGGAACCCGCAGGTTCTCACCACGGCTCCAGAGGCTTTGGAGAATCGGGAAGATTACGATGAAATCAACTTAGAAGAACTTCCCGCCGATGGGCCACTGGTTGGTGTTGATCCCGAAGCCCTAGCGGTGGCGGTATTTATGCCCCCCGTCCCACCGGAAGAAGCCCGTGAAGTTCGTCCGGTCGATACCGTAATGGTGGTGAATCCCTCTAGGACGGATCAAGCCATTGATCAAACCGTTGTCGTCGTCCTGAGCCGCGTCGGCCTGCTGGATGATTCTGTCCGCGGTATTCGCTACCGAGTTGAGCTTCAGCCCACATCTAGCACCAATGACTCTGAAACCCCTGAGTGGCAAATGGTTTGGGCCGGTCGTCAGTACCTCTGCCAACCGATGCGGGGGTCACAGGATTGGTCATCCGACCTCTGTTCTTGATATTTCTACTGTTCCTGTAGGGCCATGGCAAGGGTACAGAGACTAAATCCCATGATTAAGGGCAAGGGAGACTGGAAAACGTAGCTAAAAAGGGTGCTCGCCAAACCGATGCCAATGGCAATTCCGTGGAGTTGGGATTGTCGGGGCGTTAGGCGCAGAGCGGGATCAATGGATTCAAGGGCTTGATGGGGCAACGGTAAGGGCATGACACCCCCTGGAGGAAAGGCCCAGTATTGATATTGCTCAACAAATAGATCCGTCCAGCCATGATTGTCACACCAATCTAGGGCGACATCGTAGGAATATTTAAGGAGGGGCATGGGGTTTTTAACGGATTGCTGAGCGTCCATAGGAGTAAAATTAATTGATAACCAGTATTTATTTTTGACCATACCAGACGCTCCCCAGAGATTTGCCCAGGGATTACAACTCTTAACAGGAGAGGCCTTGTTTCTAGAGAAATGTTAAGGACTTACCCCGCACCTGGGTCTTTAATTCGCCGCGATCGTAGGCAATGTGCCCCCCCACCACGGTATAGACGGGCCAACCCGTGAGTCGCCAGCCTTCAAAGGGACTCCAACCGCATTTACTGACTAATTCCTGGCGCAAAACCGGCCGATAGGTTTGCAAATCTACAATCACTAAATCCGCATCATAGCCGGGAGAGATCGCCCCCTTATCGGGAATTTTATAGGCCTCAGCCACGGCCGTAGACATCCAGCGGACGACTTGGGCCAAGGAACAGCGACCAGCTTGGGATTGGGTGAGCATAAGGGGTAAGGATGTTTCTACCCCTGGCATTCCTGATGGGCTTTGGGGATAGGGTTGGGCCTTTTCTTCTAGGGTATGGGGGGCATGATCCGTGGCAATAAAGTCCAGCACACCGTCTAAAAGGCCTTGCCAGAGGAGGTGATTATCTTCGGCGGTGCGGAGGGGAGGATTCATCTGGGCCAGGGAACCAATGTCCCGATAGGCTTCCTGATTGAGGAGTAAATGCTGGGGTGTCACTTCCGCTGTCACCCAAGCGGGTTTATCCTGGCGCAACAACTCCACTTCTAGACCCGTCGATAGGTGGAGAATATGGAGACGACGTTGATATTTTTTAGACAGTTTCAGGGCTAACTGGCTGGCATTGAGGGCAGCTTGGGCATCTTGAATCACGGAGTGGGCGGCCACATCTTGGCGATCGCTAAACTGTTTTCGTCGCTCTAAAATTCGCCCTTGATCCTCGGCATGAACCGCAATCAGGCGATCGCCCCGACTAAAAATTTGATCTAGGATGGGTTCTTCATCCACAAGCAACGGGCCGTGCATGGATCCCATAAAAATTTTGATGCCACAGGTGGGGTTCACCTGATTTAAGACATCCAGATTGTCCTTGGTGGCCCCAATAAAAAAACCATAGTTGACTAAGCATTTCGCAGCGGCCCGTTTTAATTTATCATCTAGAGCCCCTTGATCCGTAGTGAGGGGGCGGGTATTGGGCATTTCCAGGAAGGATGTCACCCCTCCCTTGGCGCAGGCGCAACTGGCGGTATGGAGATCCTCCTTATGCTCTAGGCCCGGTTCACGAAAATGTACCTGGGGATCAATGACTCCGGGCAAAACCGTTAACCCCTGGGCTGAAATTAGAGTTGTTCCCGGTTCTGGCTCCAGGGTTTCCGCCAGTTGGATTATTTTACCTTGGTTGATTTGTATATCCATGGTTCGGCAGGAGCCGTCGGGTAGACAGACCCGACCACCCTGAATTAAAAGGTCTGGAGCATCGGTTGGGAGCATGGGAGAAGATTATATTAGGTGAGATTAGTCCTGTGGTCTGATTCTGACATTTCCGGGAAACCCTGGCAAAGGTTAAGATAATGTAAAGGTTTGGCGATAACAGGTTAACTAAACTTAGGGTTCATTGTGGTATCGATCACAATGTTATTCATCACGACCTGAGATACTAGAGGGTACGTTAAGCTATAACGAATTCATAAAACTTAAAACTATGTAAAATCTGCAAAATCAAAGGAAGAGTGTTCCTCAACCTATGTCTGTTCAAACCTCCAGTTACGAAATCAAGGAATCTACCCTGGTATTGCTGCAAGCCTATCAGAACGATCCCCAGCTTTCTTTGCGTAATCGCTTGGTTCAATTAAATCTAGGCCTTGTCCGCAAGGAAGCCCACCGCTGGCTCAACTATAGTCAAGAATCCTTTGATGATCTGATGCAGGTCGGTAGCTTGGGTTTGATTCGGGCGATCGAGCGGTTTGAGCCGAGTAAGGGAGCCGCCTTTAGCTCTTTTGCCATGCCCTATATCCGTGGCGAAATTCAGCATTATCTACGGGATAAAAGTCCCCACATTCGCGTCCCCCGCCGTTGGCAATCCCTACAACGCCAAGGCTATCGGATGAAACAGGAGCTACGCCAAACCCTAAATCGTGCCCCCAGTGATACTGAAATTGCGGCGGCCCTAGAGGTTCCCCTCGAAGACTGGCAGGAAGCACAGCAGGTCAATCAGCATTGCTCCCCCCTCAGTTTAGATGCCCCATCCATGGATCTGGAAGAAGAAAGCGCCAGCTTGGGGGATCTCGTTCCCGATCATCGCTATCAAAGTTTCCAATTAGCCCAAGAAGATCAAATCCGGTTGCAGCAATGCCTGCAAAAGCTAGAGGGGCGCACCTGTGAAATTTTAGAGTTTGTGTTTCTCCAGGATCTGACCCAGAAGGAAACGGCGGAACTCTTGGGACTAAGTGCGGTGACGGTCTCACGACAAGTAAAAAAAGGTTTAGCTGCTCTGCGGCGGATGATGCAGCAGGATATTTTCCCGGATCATAAAAACAAGGACTAACGGGGATCTGATTTGAGCCTGAGGGTTGTTTTCTTTGGTACCCCCAATTTTGCTGTTCCGACCCTAGAGCAGTTAATAGATCATAGGGATATATCTGTGGTGGGGGTGGTCACTCAACCCGATAAACGGCGGGGTCGGGGCCAGCAGTTTTCACCGTCTCCCGTGAAAAAAATTGCCCAAGCCCACGATATTCCCCTGTGGCAGCCGACAAAAATCAAACGCAGCCCAGAAGTCATTCAGGAGCTACGTTCCCTGGACGCTGATTTTTTTGTGGTGGTAGCCTACGGTCAAATTCTCTCCCAAGAGATCCTAGATATTCCCCGCTATGGCTGTGTGAATAACCATGGGTCTCTGTTGCCAGCCTATCGGGGGGCGGCTCCAATTCAGTGGGCCCTCTACGATGGTGAAAGGGAAACCGGAATGACAACGATGCTGATGGATGCGGGGATGGATACGGGGGCCATTTTATTGCAAGAGCGTTTAGGTATCTCCCTGACGGATAATGCCCAAACCCTGGGGGAGAAATTAGCGGCGGTGGGGGCAGAGTTGATGATTCCCACGTTACTTCAACTCCAGAGTGGCGAGATCACACCCCAAGCCCAAAATGAGCAAGATGCCACCTATGCCCGCTTAATTCAAAAAGAGGATTATGTCTTGGATTGGTCTAGGAATGCTTTGGCACTCCATCATCAAATTCGCGGATTTTATCCCCATTGTTATGGGACCTGGAACGGAGTGTCCCTCAAGGCGATCGCCAGCTTACCCCTAGTTCCTGAGTGTGGGGATCAGTTACCTCCAGAGCTTGGGGCATGGCTGGGGGCAGCAAAGATAACCGCTGGTGTTGCCGGTGAAGTGGTGGGTCTAGTGAAGGGGAGGGGGCCAGTGATTCAAACGGGTCAGGGGGGCCTACTTCTAGAGCAGGTGCAGCTGAGTGGAAAACGGGTGCAATCGGGCTGGGATTTTGTGAATGGGGTACGACTGGCCCTGGGCGATCTCCTGGGTTAAGGCAGCGAGAGATATCCGTGAACCTGAGAATGACCTATTGTGATATGATTTATCGCGAAGTATGGAGCATGGTTTAGAAACTCCATACATCATAAATTTAGGTTTTATGAATATTAAATTTTTATCTCCCCTGCTGGCGATCGCCCTCGCGGTGTCAAGTTTTGGGAATCTTCCTGCCCTCGCCTCTCGGACAAGGGGACGCTCCCTCAGTGGTGAACGGAGTCTGGGAAATCGAGTCCCTAATACTACTCGTAGTCGCCCAGTCAACATTGATCGTAGTAATATTAATCGATCTAACATTAATCGCAGCAATGTTAATCAATCCAATATTAATCGAAGTAACATTAATCGATCTAACATTAATCAAAATATTAACCGCAACAATATCCGCAATACTAATCTGAGTAATGACATTAACGTCAATCGCAACAATGTCAATTTGCGTAATCGTGTCACTGATGTCAATCCTCGCACGATTCAGCGACCTAATAATGTGAATATTGATCGCTCGGTGAATGTCAATCGCTGGAATCGGAATAATATCATCGTTAATCCCCGTGGCGTGAATCGCGGTAATTGGTGGTGGAATGGTAGCCGTGCCTGGTATCCTGCCCCTAACTACTGGGGGGGCGGTTTTTGGGGTAATTTAGCCATTGGTGTCACCTCCGCTGCCGTGGCCGGGGCGATCGCCGGTAGTTTCAGTAATGCCAATTCCAACAATTCCCCTGTTATCGTCGTTAATAGTCCAGGGGGGCAGCTATTTTCCAGTTATGGTTTAGTGCAAACTGATTGTGATGGCCCCGTTGTGGTGATTTATGGCCCTTCCAATAGTATGATTTGTGCCGAGCCAACGGCTTCGGTTCCCGCCGGTCTCTATGTCATTGATACGGAAACCCTATCTCTTATTCCTATTTAAGAACCCCTAAGGTTAAATGCAATGCGTAAAATTTTTGGTTTTCTTCTAGGTAGTCTTGTTGTGGCTGGTTCTACCCTAGCTCCATTGATTGCCCAATCCGCCGGACTGGTGACGGTTGTTTTTGATGATGGTGAAACCGTTGAGTATAACCAGGTGAGGATTATTAGCGATGCCAAGACCCTAATGATCACCGATACGTCGGAAAGTTCCCTGGGTGAAAACTTTAGAATTGAAAAACAGAACTGTCGCCAAAGTGAAAATCTCCAATTCTGCGATCAAGCCATTGTCCATCTCTATCGCCATCAGGTGAGTGAAGTGATCCAGTTAACGGATTTTGCGGTTTATACCAATACCACCAATCGCTCAATTCAAATTCCGGGAACCTTTGTCACCCTCGGCCCCAATACCCTGATGCTAGAAATGAATACCCTAAATGGCACCTATATTAGTGCCTTTGGTCAAATTGATAGTACTCAATTTAGTTCTGAATCACCCAGGCCATGATCGGCCATCCAGGCTAAAATTTCCCGGTTAACCATCTCAGGCTGTTCATCCTGGGGACAATGGCCGGCGTTTTCTAACTCCAATAGTTTGATCCTAGAGTTATGGCGGCAAAACTCTGGGCCAAATCGCGGCGGAATCAATCGATCCTGTTGTCCCCAAATTAAAAGGATAGGAATAGTTAAATCCCCAAGGGTTTGCTTGACAGCGGGGCCAAAGCTCACCTGGGTCATGGAGCTAATAATTTGGACAAAGGCGCGATCGGCGTGGGTATCCCTGGCAGGGGTTAACAAAATGTCCAATAGTTGGTCATCCACCTTTGTTGGATCTGCGTAGGCTAATCCAGCCCAAGGGCGGACAATTCCGGGACGGCGAATCAGATAAAACAGCGGCCGCAGGAGCCAGCCGGAGGTAAAGAATCGTTCAATGGATTGCATGATTGGGGCGATCGCCCTGGGAATGAGTTCTTCCCGCACCGCCGGATCTGGCAAGCTCAATAAAACAAGGCCCGCCACCATGTCTGGATATTGTTTGGCAACGGTCAGGGCAATGAGGGAGCCAATGGAGTTGCCCACGAGTACCACGGGCCGGTTAATCAACTGCCGCCAAAATTGATAGATCTGCTCTGCCCAAAAGTAGGCATTGTAATCGGCGATCGGTTTTTCTGACCCACCAAAGCCAACGAGATCAAGGGCGTAGACCGGCTGATGCTCTGCCAAAACAGAAATGTTATACCGCCAATGGGCGATCGCCGCCCCGAAGCCATGCAACAGGATCAGGGGTGTCCCTGGGGAGGGATTCGGCTGATCAGGCGTTCCAGAGGAGCTTGTCCCAGGCTTCATAAACGTATAACGGGTCTGCCATCCCCGCCAGGCCCAATCCCGCTGTTGACCAATATTGAGAGGACGTACAGCATTTAGGGGGCGTTGTTGATCAGGGAGTGCCTCCGCCATTACTTAAACTCTCGCCCAAAGGGAAGTAGGGCCAAAATCATCAACTTGAAATGCTGTTTTGCAAAGGGAAGACCCACAATCGTAATGGCCAGAATTAAGCCCCAAAATAAATGATTGAGGGCAATTCCCCAACCAATCACCGCAATCCAAATAATATTAAAAATTGTCGTTAAAACACTATTGGCTTCGGGCTTCTCAATGACGTCTTTACCAAAGGGAAAAAAGGTGCTAAATCCTAGCTCAATAGCCTTAAGGCCAAAGGGAATACCAATAATCGTTAGACAAAGACCAATGCCACCAATAATGTAGCCAACCCCACTGATCAGCCCCCCGAAAACCAACCAAATAATATTTCCTAATAAACTCATGGATGCGTACTCCTGTATTTAGATCAAGTATTTAGATCAGGTTTATTTAGTCCGGATTTGTTTAGAGCAGGCATTTAGGCCTTTAGAGCGAATGGTCGTTATCATAGAATTTACTATAGATCCTTAGAGCTTTGAGAATGGTTTCTGATTCTGCTAGTCTAGTATCCCGTCAAGATCAAAGTGACTGGCAATTGTTTCGACGAGTAGTTCCCTATGCCCGTCCCTACACCTTAGCACTGGTTTTTAGTGGACTGCTCCTCATTCCCTTGGCGGCATCCGCAGCCCTCCAACCCATTATTATTGGTCAGGCCATTTCATTCCTGCGGGGTGAAGAGAGTACCTATGCCTTTCTGAAAGCCCTTAGCCTCACCCAGGGAATTGACCTCCTCAGTTTGCTGTTATTACTCACGGTCTTAACCCGCTTTAGTCTCCAAGCGATTCAAGGGTACTGGGTACAAAAAATTGGTCAGTGGATTACGACGGATATTCGCCAAGACCTGTTTACCCATGTGAGCCAACTCTCTGCCCGCTTCTTTGATCGTACGCCCGTGGGCAAGCTAATTACCCGTCTCACCAGTGATGTGGATGCCCTAGGGGACGTCTTTGCCACCGGGGCCGTGGGGGTGATTAGTGATCTCTTTTCAATTCTGGTGGTGATTCTGACGATGTTTGTGCTGGACTGGCGACTGGCCAGCCTCCTAGTCACCTTTATCATTCCGGTGACGGGGTTAATTATTTATTTTCAGCATCGTTTTCGCCTGGCCAACTATAAGGCACGGGAAGAACTGTCCGTTCTCAATGCAAATCTCCAGGAAAATATTATTGGTATTGGTGTTGTCCAACTGTTTCGCCGGGAGGCCGTTAATAGCAATCTCTTTCGCCAGCGGAATCGTAAGTACATCAAGGAGGTGGATCGCACGATCTTTTATGATTCTGCGGTTTCGGCCACGTTGGAATGGATTGCCTTTGTGGCGATCGCCGGGGTGTTGTACCTAGGGGGTAGCTTAGTGGAGCAGGGACAGATTGATTTTGGTATCCTGGCCACCTTTATCCTTTTTTCTCAGCGGGTATTTGACCCATTACGGCAATTAGCGGAAAAATTTACTACTGTCCAAGCTGGGTTTACGGCGGTTGAACGGATTACCGATATTCTGAATCAACCCATTGAAATCCAGGATCCCGACTATCCCCAATGTGAGTTGAGTGGTCAGAAAGATACCGATGCCTATCTAGGGAAAGTGGAATTTAACCATGTCTGGTTAGCCTACAAGGATGATGAATATATTCTTGAGGATCTGAACTTCACGATTCATCCAGGGGAAAAGGTGGCGATCGTTGGCCCCACTGGTGCTGGAAAAAGTTCTCTGATTCGTTTGCTCTGTCGTCTTTATGAAGCCACCCGGGGTCAAGTATTGGTGGATGGGATTGATGTACGGGATTTGCCCCAGGCAAGTCTCCGTCGCCATGTGGGGGTAATTCTCCAAGATAATTTTCTGTTCTCAGGGGATGTGAAAACCAATATTGCCCTAGGAGATGACTATAGTTTTGCCGAGATCCGGGCGATCGCCGAACAGATGAATATTTCTGCCTTTATTGAGCAACTGCCCCAAGGCTACGACACCCTATTGCGTCAACGGGGAACCAATCTTTCCGCCGGTCAGAAACAACTCCTGGCCTTCGCCCGGGTCGCCATTCGTAATCCCCGCATTCTGGTGCTAGACGAAGCCACCGCCAACTTAGACGTGGGCACGGAAGCCATGATTCAAGCTGCCCTAGACAAACTTCTGATCAACCGTACCGCCATTATTATTGCCCATCGCCTCGCTACCATTCGCAATGTGGATCGCATTCTCGTCCTGAAACGGGGGCGGCTGATTGAACAGGGTTCCCACAATGAATTAATGGACGCCAATGGTGTCTATGCCAATCTTTACCATCTCCAATCCCTGACGGCTTCCCAATAAATGAGATAAAGTAAACTCATGCAACTGGGGAGGTTTAGCCGTGTGCATCTGTGTTAATTGTGCCTACGTCGATCGCTGCCATACGTACCATGCCGTGGAAGAGCAGCATCAACAACCCCACCTCACCGCTGACCCCACCTTTGAACCCCTTGAACCGACGATTAATGTGAATATCCGCACCATTGACGAAGAAATTCAATTGGAGTGGGATGTGGTTGGTTGTGCCAGTTTTAGTCTAGAGTCCGGCCGCTGGGCCCAATTGCGTCCTGGAGAACTGGTTCCCACCTGAATCTTTCCCCAGTCTGAGCTTTTTCCCAGTTTCTAAACTTAAGCACTCATAATTTGCGGCCGCGGTAACGCATTTGATAGCGATAACCATTTTGCTGAAAAAATAGTTTAATGTCCGGCGATCGCCCCAGGGTAATGACCGTATCTTGGCTTTCTAGGGTAAAGGCCATCCCCAACTGGTTCACTAACTCCCCACTATAGCGACGGATGGCAATGACAATAAAGGCCCCCTTACCCTTGGCCTCTAGATCGGCGATCGCCAGGCCCATCAAGGGGGAATCCGGGGGAAGGGTAAACTGCTCAATTTGTACATCCAACTGGGTCAATAACTCAATTAAATGACTCCGTTCTGCCTTCGCTTCTAGAAAATCTAAAATGGTGGGCCGGGTAATCAACTGCACCATCCGCTGGGCACTGATACTGGCGGGCAAAATCACATGATCCGCCCCCGCCAAACGTAATTTGGGTTCAGTGGCGGGTAAATCACCCCGGGCTAAGATGCGGAGATGGGGATTCAGCCCCCGGGCCGTTAGGGTGACAAAGACATTACTGGCATCATCGGGGAGAACCGCCGCCAAGGTAGTGGCCCGCTCAATTCCCACCGCCAAAAGTTCCGTTTCATCCATGAGGTCATCGCCGCCATGGATCAGATAGCCCTTGTGTTCCCCTTGGCGCAGATGCTCCGGGTCATTGTCAATCACCACAAAGGTGAGACCGGCGGCGGTTAATTCACTGGCGAGACTACGCCCAAGATAACCAAAACCACAAATAATAATGTGTTGATTTAGGGCCGCCATCGCATCCGTCATCAGCCCTTTGCTCCCCGATATTGCAACTGTCCCCGGGCACTATATTCCCGCACAAATTTAGGACTATCCTGGCAATGGCCGAGGACAATCAGGGTATCCCCCACTTCCACAATGGGATTACTGCTGGGGGGCAAGAGGATTCCGTTATGTTTCCGTAGACCGACAATCACAAAGGCTCCCTGGCCCCGTACCTCTAGACCCGCTAATCGCCAACCAATGTAGGGATAATTGGGGGTAATGGGTAATTCTTCTAACTGAACATCAATGTGGCCAAGAAGTTGGTTGAGGGCTTGGCGATCGCCGGTTTGTTCCAGAAAATCAATGCCACTGGGTTGCAGAATCAGATTTGCCATTTGGGTCGCACCAATGCGGGTGGGTAATACCACATGATCGGCTCCGGCAAGGCGTAACTTTTCTTCTGTGGCGGGTAGATTGGCCCGCGCTAAAATGAGCAGATTGGCTTTGACATGGCGGGCGGTGAGGGTGATAAAGACATTCATGGTGTCATTGGGCAGAACCGTAGCCAGGGCGATCGCCCGATCAATGCCCACCATCCGTAAACAGTCTTCTTCCGTGGCACTGCCTAAATAGGCCAGGTAGCCCAATTCCTCCGCCAGAATCACCCGTTGACTATCATTATCCAGAATAACAAAGGGGGTTTGGGTTGCCATGAGTTGCTTCGCCATGACTTGACCAATCCGGCCAAACCCACAGACAATAACATGCTGATTGAGCTTACTAATATCGCGGGCGGCCCGCTGCACATCTAACAGTCGCTTGATTTCCCCCTCAGTGAAGATCTGCAAAACCGCACCCACAATATAAATGGCAGAGGATGTTCCCGCCACAATCACAAACATATTGAAGATACGTTGCTCCGGGGAAAGGAGGGGGTGAACTTCGCCGTAACCCACACCAAAAACGGTGATCACATACATGTAGGCGGCATCGATCGCACTCCAGCCAAAGCCCATGTAACCAAACACCGCGATCGCCATGGTGGCAATAAATAGGCCAATCCCCACCATTAACCGCTGAAGGGATTTTTTCATCGGCTGGGACTTTTCTAACCCTTGGCGCAGTCGTTCGCGTTTTTCAACGTCCATGGGAATCGTTGCCCCAGCAGAAGGAGAGTGATTTTGACTCTAGCGGGGTCATCCTTGGGGATAATGTATCAAAACATACGAATGGAATTAAAAATCCCCGTAACATTATTCATTGGTAAAATAGAGACAGATAAAATACCTTCAAGATTTCTCCCCTGCCCCCTACTATTTTCATGCCCTATGAGAATCTTGATGGATGTACCCATTAATCAGTACTACCATTTTGTTAGAGAGTAAGACGTTGACAGGCACTTTATGAAGTTAGAGCGAATTACATTAAATCCAAATGTGATGGGTGGGAAGCCTTGTATTCGAGGATTGAGAGTCACTGTGGGTACCATTGTTGGCTTAGTAGCGTCTGGACAGTCTCTTGAAAACATCTTGATGGCCTATCCATATTTAGAGCGAGATGACATCCTAGCCGTATTAGCCTATGCCGCTTGGCGCGCTGAGGAATACGAAGTTAGCTAAAACGATTTGGGGATGACTTAAAATCTGGAGCTTTGGTCACGGTGGACATTGAACGAGTAAGAGTCCGCATTCTTGCGATCTAACCCTTGGCGCAATCCTTCGCGTTTTTCAACGTCCATGGGAATCGTGGCCCCAACAGAAGGAGAGTGATCCTGACTCTAGCGGGGTCATCCGTGGGGATAATGTATCAAAACATACGAATGAAATTGGAACACACCTTAGGTTTTTATTGGGTATGGCATGAGTTTTTTCTCGCCTAATTTAAGTTAAATAACATCAAATATTTATCCATTCAAAAATTTAGCATGAAATCTTTTTTAAGAAAAGCATAAAATTGTTATATTTAGCATGAAATCTTTTTTAAGAAAAGCATAAAATTGTTATATTTTGTAAATTAAGTTACAATGAAAATATACAAAAAACATTAAATATTGGCAAAAATGTTTCAGTATCGTTCTAGGTCTTAATTATGATCTTAATTATGAGTTGTATAGGTTATGGGCAAGCGATCGCTTCGAGCTTCGGCATCGGGTATTCAACGGGCTAAACGGGCCTTTTTTGTAAAGGGTTGGACCCAGGACAATTTAGCTGGGGAAGTGGCTCTAAAAACCCGTCAACCTATTTGGCGATTTTTCACTGGAAAACCCGTTGATCGTTATACCTTTATAGAAATTTGCTCTGTCCTAGAGTTAGAATGGCGAGACATTGCAGATAATCCCCCGGCAGATTTTCCTGAAACTGGAACCAGTGTTCAGAAGCACTTATTAGAGATGGATGCCCTAGTGGAAAAGGTGCGCTTTCACTATCGGGAAACGCTTGAGAGCCAGTGCGGTATCTTGCAACTTCTGGATGTTAATCGTCCGGTCAAAATCGATGACATTTATGTGGATGTCAACATTTTAGAAGAAATCGTCAGTCTCCAAAACCTTGAGATTTCTGATTTTAATAATATTGATCTTGCCCACTTCGATCGCATTGGTTTAGGAGCCGTTGACCTTAAGCAAATTCCTGGACTTCAGGCGGTGGAAACCTATAAAAAACTTAGGGTGTTAGGTAAGCCCGGTGTCGGCAAAACCACCTTCCTAAAATATCTGGCGATTCAGTGTAATCGAGGTGAGTTTGCTAGGGATCTGGTTCCATTTTTTATATCTCTAAGAGATTTTTGTGAAGAATCAAAACAACAAGAATCAAAACAACAAGAATCAAAACAACAAGAATCAAAACAACAAGAATCAAAACAACAAGAATCAAAACAACACAGTAGCTTCAATCTGTTTCACTACATCCATCAGGCATTCATCACCGCCGGTATTCCTGAGTTATCGTCCCTAGATACATTATTGCAAAAAGGGCGAGTTCTCTTGTTGCTGGATGGTCTGGATGAAGTTCCTAGTAAAGACATCGCGGCTGTTGTAAACCAAATCCGCAAATTTGCCAATCGCAATCCTCGCAATCATTTTATTGCTTCTTGTCGGACAGCGGCCCAACAGTTGCAACTCCAAGGCTTTACGGATGTAGAAATTGCCCCCTTTACCCAGGCCCAAATTACGATCTTTGCCCAAAAGTGGTTTGTTGCCGTTGCCCAAAAAACATCCCTATTATCGGGTCAGGAACAGGCAGAGCAATTTATCGAAAAGTTAGAGCTACCGGACAATTGGCAGTTTCGTCAACTGGTGGTCACTCCCCTATTTTTGCATCTGGCCTGTTGGGTTTTTCAGGGTCGGAATACCTTTCCGATCAAGCGGACAGATTTTTATAAACAAGGGTTAGATCTCCTCTTGGGAAAATGGGATGCCACAAAAGGGATGGAACGGGATACCCTATACCGCGACTTTTTAGTTCCCCAGAAATTAAGGCTCCTCAGTCATTTAGCCGCTATTACCTTTACCCAAGGTCAATTCTTTTTTGAACAAAGTACGCTGGAAAACTATATTAGCGATTATTTATCCACCACCTCTTACACCGATCTCCAATCCGAAGAACTAGAACTGGCCAGTAAGGCCATTCTCAAGGCGATCGAGGCCCAACACGGATTTTTAATTGAACGGGCCCGGGGGATTTTTTCCTTTTCCTATCTGGTCTTTCAGGAATATTTTACTGCCCGTAAAATTGTGGCCAATCATAATCTTCAATCCTTGGATCAGGCCCTAGGGGATTTGGTTAGTCACATTACGGATCCCCACTGGCGAGAAATCTTTCTACTCACCGCATCAATGCTGCGGAGTGCGGATTCCCTGATTCAACTCATGAAGCAACGAATTGATGCCCTGGTCTCCGAAGATTCCTATCTACAGGAATTTTTAATGTGGGTCAGCAGAAAATCCCAAACGATCCCCAGATATCCCAAACTAGCCACTACTCGGGCCTTTTATCTAGCTCTGACCCAAGCTCCCCAAATCACCAAGCACTTTACCCTTGCCAGTACCTTAGATCAGGGAATTCTCCTGGATGCGGCCCTAGATCATTTAGTCCTGATGCAGGGAGATCGCCTCGATGTAGATGCTGTAGATGCCTGCAATAGCTCTTTGAAGTCCATTTTAGTCATGATTATCGAGCCTGGATTCGCCAAAGCTCTGGAACAGTTAAGGGAACAATTACCGGTTGATCAAAGCAGCGATCGCATCAATGAGTGGTGTGATGAATATTATGGCGTTTGGGTAGAACAACTACAGGGGGCGATCGCCAACTATCGCAATATTAGCCATCCCTGGGAATTTACGACTGATCAGCAACGTATCCTACGAAGCTATTACGACGCAAATCAACTCCTAGTGGATTGCTTAAATAGTCCCTGTGAAATCACCAAAAGCATTCGTCAAGATATTGAAGCCACCTTGCTTTTGCCCAAGAAAGAATTAGAAGATCGAGAATGGGAATAGAGCATGGACAACAAAATCAAAGCAAAGGACATAATCAGTTGCAAAAACTAGACAAATAAAACAAATCAAACAATCAATCCAACCTAAAATATACCTGATTTCAAACAACCCCTTGCTATACTCAAGGAGAAACATTTCAAATAGAGTAAACACTATAATGAATGCCAATGATCCTAAAAATCCGAATCGTACTATCCATCGACAGTATAAGGATTCATCAGGAATTGTTCATACAGAATATAAAGATGCCCATGGGAACATTAGAACTGAATATCGGGATGCTCAAGGAGTATTGCACAATGATGACAATGCATTTCTCGATAGTAGCCCTGCGGAACAGCGACGCATTAATGCCGACAGTAACATCACCAAGACTGTCCTAGTTGGGATCCTTTTTGTCTTTTTTGGCAGCCTCATTGCCGGAACCGTCTACTACATGACCCAACGCAATAATCCCCAGTCTGTCACGGTCATGAATGTGCCGGATTATGCAAAGGATGAACCCCAGCCATCTCCCCAAGCCCCCCAATCTACGGAGACCAATATCAATATCACCTCTGAACCTAGTTCTTCCCAACCAGCCCAAGCTCCTCAGTCCAGTGAAACCAATGTAACGGTTTTACCTTCGTCCCAGTCCTCTCCCGAAGCTGCCACCCCCTCTCCAGGGCGATCGGACAGTGACATCAAGGGTGAAATCACCTCTAAGTTTCAAGCTAGCTTGCCGAATAATCGTCTCAATGTTGCCGTTCAAAATGGCAATGTCACGGTATCAGGGACAGTAGAAAAACCCGAGCAAATGCAACAGATTCAATCTTTGGCCAGCTCTGTTTCAGGAGTCAAAAATGTCAACGTGAGTGCAGCCACAGTCTCATCATTTTAGCCCCTTGCCCCATAACAACAAATGAGCGGCAGAACAGTTATGTCCAAAGATAAAAAAGACAATAAAGAGCCGAAGAAAACTAAATCTCCCTCGGATGCTACAAAAAAGGCAAAGAAAGATCCCAAGCGTCATGATGGCCCCGTACAGCGCCTATTTGATCATTCCCGTGAAAAATAGTTCTCTGGTCTAGGGTGCAAAATAACAGTCATTCTGTTTCCTTCAATCGATCCTCATAATTTATACACGCGGTAGTCTATTCCTTGGAATGATTACCGTTTCTTCATGGTTGATCTGACCCTAGAGTTAGGGTCTTTATTTTTCAGAATTTTCAGGTCACTGGTGATGACAAGACCAAGGGAGACTGAAGAGGTATCCATTCACCCAATGTTTTATTTAGAACAGCTTATTCAGGATCAAGGGATTACAAATATAACGATTTGCATCAAAATCAACCAACTTATACATTTCTTAGCAAATCACTCTGGAAATAAAACATCGATGTATCAAAGTAATACATAGGGTACGTTATTTACCCCTTGGTGATAGTCATGGTAGTCAAACAAAAACAAAGACACGTAAAAAGCTTTTTAACGACCTTTGTGCTGCTAAGTTGTTTTACTTTCATTTATCTATCCCAAAAATCTGGTAAGCGTCTCTCTTAAATTCAATCTAATTAAATGGGAATTCATTATGGGTTTGCAAGATCGCGCTAAGGCAACTGCCAAAAATGTCGAAGGTAAAGTCCAAGAGGGTGTCGGTAATATGACAGGAGACTCAGAGGCTAAAGTAGAGGGCAAGAAAAAGCAGGTCGAAGCTAATATTGGCCATGCAATCGAAGATGTCAAAGATGCCGTCAAAGACATTATTGATTAATTGAGTGATGGGATTTAGGCAAACGTCATTCAGAGAAATAATTCAAGCATAATGCTTGCATTTTTCTTCTTGTGAACGATTAATTTCTTTTTCCTGAACACTCAATGGGGCGGCGTATATAAAAACAATGGCATCACGATTTTAACTTTCTTACCGAGTTAAAGGGCCATTGCTTCATACATCTACGCCGCCAAATCAAAAATTTTCATTCTATTGGTCTATCCAAATCTACCGTTTATTGCCCTACCATTGATTGTTTTGTGTTATTCATTTATTGAAGGTCAAGAACATGAATTCATTTCGTCAGGTGAGTGGCTTTTTCATGATGATGGGCCTAGCTATTATGCTGGCAATCACGATCACGTTTAATTTCGGGAATACCGATAGCTGGGCCGCAGAATTACCCTTGCAATCTACAGGTTCTTCCATCCAGATTGCAACCCAGAATCAAGCCAGGGCTAACCAAAAAGAACTAGAAGGCAAAGTGCAAGAAGGGTTTGGTAAAGCCACAAATAATCGCCAGGAGCAGTTGATTGGCAAAAGCAAGCAGGTTGAAAGTCAGGTTCGCAACGCGATCGAAGATGTCAAAAACAATATTCAAGATGCCATGAATTAACGTTCCATCCTTTTATTTCAAGTGTAAATGGAGAATACCATGTCAAATCTAGTTTGGACGATTGTTGTAGTCCTTTTCATTCTTTGGTTGTTAGGTTTTTCGATTAATATTGGCGGCGGCTTGATCCATCTCCTTTTGGTTTTAGTATTGATTGGTATTGTTTATAACTTATTTACGGGGCGACGAATAGGATAGGATCATCTTTTTATCTTTATCTCCATCTCCACTGTTATCAAGAAATGGATCCCTGTGAAAAATTTTTATTCCCTCCTTCCCTGTTGATGATTATCTAACTCATGCAATGCCATGTCATTTTTTTTCTCATAATGGTTATGAAAATGTCATACTCTACCACAGATTCAAAATCCAAAATGAATTTACCTCGGCAACATTATGACTGCCATGATTGTGGGCAATATTCTATGGAAGATGATCAAACCCAGTACATTCCGCTTGTGATTCGTCAGCTAGTAGATCGATTTTTAGAAGAACAACTAGCTTTTACTCATATTACTCGTGTTACTGGTGTTCCCGAACCTTGGCTAAAGCAATACATCCATACCTATCCAAGTGATTAAATTATGGATTGTTTTCAATTTATAAATTTAAAATAGGAATATTCTGATTTCTTGAGTACTTTAATGACAGCAATGAGTTAATGTGGTATCGCCATACGGGCTGGCAAGATGGTTCGGATCGTTGGGTGAATACCACAGGGATGAAAGTTGGCTCTGACTGGGATTTTGAAAACGTCTTTGTTGGTGGCAATGGTGTCATCTACGGACTGAAGTCAAATGGTGATTTATATTGGTTCCGCCATGATGGCTGGCAAAATGGTTCCAACCAGTGGGCCAATGGTGGAAATGGTATAAAAATCGCCTCTGGCTGGGACGTTAAAACTGCCTTTTCAGACAGCAAGGGCCTGATCTATGGAGTTAAGCCCAATGGTGATTTACATTTATATCGTCATATATCATATAGGCTGGCAAGATGGAACCAATCGCTGGGGCAATAATAATGGCGTAAAAATTGGCTCCGGCTGGAACTTCCGCTCTGCCTTTACCGGCAGTGATGGTACGATTTTCGGCATTCTTCCCTAGGTTGAATTCCCGTCGATCTTAGGGGCAGCCCACTGGGGTAGACCTTCACTCCCAATCTCTCTCCCAAAACGGGGAAGGGATTTTTTTATCCGGGTACCCCTCCTATTTCGGGAGTAGTCCAAAGAATCTGCTACAATGGTTGTTTGTCGAGATACATCCTGACCTAAAGAACATTAAGAGAACAAAGGTGTCCTGTGGCCAACATTAAATCTGCCATCAAGCGCATTGACATCACCGAGCGGAATCGCTTGCGGAATAAGGCGTATAAATCCGCGGTCAAAACCCTGACCAAGAATTACATTCAAGCGGTGAACGATTATAGTAGTAATCCCGAACCCGAAGCCCTCGTTGAGGTGCAGTCTCGCCTATCTACGGTGGTCAGTAAAATTGATAAAGCAGTGAAGCGGGGCGTTCTTCACCGGAATACCGGTGCGCGGCGGAAGGCCCGTCTAGATCGGATTTTGAACCAGGCGATCGCCCCCAAGGGTTAAAGCTAACCATGACATTGCTCCTCGCGGATACCCATGTTCATTTGAACTTTCCTGACTTTGGGGCAGATATCGAAGAGGTCGCCCAGCGATGGCGGGCAGCTGGCGTTGTGCGGTTGGTTCACTCCTGTGTCGAACCCAAGGAATTTCCGGCCATTCAAACCCTGGCTCAACAGTTTGATGAACTGTACTATGCCCTGGGTCTCCACCCCCTAGATGCAGAGCAGTGGCAACCCGACATCCAGCGGGAGATTCGTCACCAGGCAACCACGGCCCAGGAAACCGATGCAAAATTTGTGGCGATCGGGGAAACGGGTCTGGATTTCTATAAAGCAGATAACCGCGAGCAACAAACGGCGGCCTTCTGGGGACAGTTACAAATTGCCCATGACCTGGATCGCCCCGTCATTATTCACTGCCGAGATGCTGCCCCGGAGATGGCCCAAATTCTACACCGATTTTGGCAAGAGTATGGCCCCGTTCGTGGTGTCATGCATTGTTGGGGAGGGACACCGGCCGAGACAGAATGGTTCTTAGACCTCGGTTTTTATATTAGCTTTAGTGGCACGGTGACATTTAAGAAAGCCCTCACCATCCAAGCATCAGCCCAGATGGTTCCCAGCGATCGCCTACTATTGGAAACCGACTGTCCTTTTTTAGCTCCGGTGCCCAAGCGGGGAGCCAAGCGCAATGAACCCAGCTATGTGGCCCATGTCGCCCAGCAGGTCTCCCAATTACGCCAGGTTGATCTAGAAGAACTAGGCCGTCAGACCACCCTCAATGCCTGCCAGTTGTTTAACTTGCCTGTACCCAGTGGCCTAGTCTGAAGTTTCTTTCTAACTACCAACACGCCTCATCCAGTCCCGGAACCCCTAGACATCTCTAGACATCTGGGGTGGGAAGAGCCAGCAGCAGCTGAGTTCACCAATGGTATTGTTTAGGAACTGTTCAATGCAGACCATCAAGCTCAGGAAATTAACGAGCTGTGGCCAGGGACTCGTTATCAGCCATAAATTCTAACCAGCCAAATCGTTCAATAAAGAAAAGAGGTCTGAAACCAGACCCCTTAAAACACTTTGACCGCTGAAATTTGGGAGAATATCTAGAACCTAGAGCAGGCCCCAGAAATGTAGCACCCCTTGCTGGGTTAGTAATTCTGTCAATAGAGCGGCAACAAAACCAATCATGGCTAGGCGGCCGTTCCAGATTTCGGCTTGGGGAGTAAACCCAAATACCCAAGCGTTGCGATCTTCTGTCTTGATAGTTTTTGTGTCTTCCATGGTTTTGACTCCTGATTTAACCCTGTGACTACACTGTAACAATTCTTCACCGATTTCGCAACATCTCTTAACAAAATTTCGCTACGGTCTCCCCTTTTCTCGGCTCAATCAGGTTTCTGTCCCTGTTCTGGGCGATCGCCCGGCCATAGAAACATCGCCATGGCACAATGAATAGGGCAATTTTGACCCCAATTGGGATGAGTATGACGACCCTTGAGCAGCCCCAGGACGATAAAACAATTGTCCAGAACTATTTCAACAATATTGGCTTTGATCGCTGGCAACGGATCTATGGCACTGGAGACGTCAGCAAAGTACAGGCCGATATTCGCCTGGGCCACCAACAGACCATTGACACCGTTTTGGCCTGGCTACGGCAAGAGGGCAACCTGAAGGGGCGGCTGATCTGTGATGCTGGTTGTGGTGTGGGTAGTTTGAGTATTCCCCTAGCCCAAATGGGTGCGAGGGTCTATGCCAGTGACCTATCCGCAAAAATGGTGGATGAGACCCGTCGCCGCTCCCAGGACATCCTCGGACCAAAGGATGAACTCATTCTTTCGGTTGCGGATCTAGAAACCCTCGTTGGCCGATACCACACGGTTATTTGCTTAGATGTCCTCATTCACTATCCTGATTCCCAAATGGCCGCCATGCTCAACCACCTCAGCAACCTAGCCGATCGTCAGCTAATTCTAAGTTTTGCCCCTAAAACCGTGAAATATACCTTACTAAAAAAAGTAGGTGAATTTTTCCCTGGCTCTAGTAAAGCCACCCGTGCCTATCTCCACCCGGAAACGGCGATCGCCGAAATTTTGCATCAATTGGGTTGGCGCATTGAGCGGACAGCAATGACCAAGACTCGTTTTTATTTTTCCCAGTTAATTGAGGCCCGCCGCTAAAGTAAAGATAATACAGGCTTTGGCATCATCGATATGGCAGCTTTAACCCTTCATCTTCCGCCAACATGGTCCCTCACCCCCGATCAGTTTGAAACCCTTGTGCAGGAAAATCGTGATCTACGCCTAGAAATGAGTGCAAGGGGAGAATTAGTCATTATGCCACCCACGGGCGGGGAAACGGGCAACCGCAATTTTGAACTGTATCTTGATCTGGGATATTGGAATCGTCAAACAGGACTAGGCAAAGCCTTTGACTCCTCAACTGGTTTTGTGCTTCCCAATGGGGCGCGGCGATCGCCGGATATGAGTTGGATTCCCCTTGATCGATGGCAGGCCCTTTCTAGCCAACAACGGCGCAAGTTTTTACCCCTATGCCCCGATTTTGCGGTAGAACTCCTGTCCGACTCCGATGATCGGCAGGACACCCAGGCAAAAATGCAGGAATACCTGGCCAATGGACTCCGCCTCGGTTGGTTGATTATCCCCGACACTAAGGAGGTGGAAATTTATCGCCCCCACCAAGATGTAGAGTATCTCACCGAGGCGATCGCCCTATCGGGAGAAGTTATTTTACCAGGGTTTGTCGTGAATTTGAAACCCATTTTTGGGTAAGGAAACGAGTTCTCCAAGAATGGTACGACACTATCCTACGCTGAACGGCATTAGTGAACTACATTAAAGTAAAAATTGATATAGGCTTTGGCAGCGTCGGTATGGCAGTTTTGACCCTTCATCTTCCCCCAACATGGTCTCTCACCCCCGATCAGTTTGAAACCCTTGTGCAGGAAAATCGTGATCTACGCTTAGAAATGAGTGCGAGGGGAGAACTAATCATTATGCCACCCACAGGCGGGGAAACGGGTAACCGTAATTTTGAATTAGCTGGACAACTTTGGTTATGGAACCGTCAAGCAGGACTAGGTAAGGCCTTTGACTCCTCAACTGGTTTTGTGCTTCCCAATGGGGCACGGCGATCGCCGGATATGAGTTGGATTCCCCTAGAGCGATGGCAAGCCCTTTCTAGCCAACAACGGCGCAAGTTTTTACCCCTATGTCCCGATTTTGCCGTGGAACTCCTGTCCGACTCCGATGATCGGCGCGACACCCAGGTAAAAATGCAGGAATACCTGGCTAATGGCCTCCGTCTCGGTTGGTTGATTATCCCCGACACTAAGGAGGTGGAAATTTATCGCCCCCACCAAGATGTAGAGTATCTCACCGAGGCGATCGCCCTATCGGGAGAAGACGTTCTACCGGGCTTTGTCGTGAATCTTCAAAATATTTGGTAAATAGAACCCTAAAGCTTGCGTAGATCCAAACCCGCTTCCTTGGCAAAGGCACTTAATCCTTTCCGTTCCAGGGTTTTAATCGCTTTTGTTGAAAGACGTAAACGCACCCAACGCTTACCTTCCGGCCACCAAATCCGCTTCCACTGTAGATTCACTTCCTGGAGCTTTTTGGTACGCCGATGGGAGTGGGAAATGGCATAGGCATTATTTGCTTTTTTTCCGGTTAACTGACAAACACGACTCATGACATTAACATCCTAAATACTTGCTCACAGAATTCACGGACAGGCGTAACGAAACAGGACTTACTCTAGCACCTGATCTATACCGGAGACTTACCCAGAATTTTTAGAGTAACATAAACTCAGCGATCGCGACAAACTTTTTCCCAGCAAAATTTTAGGCAGTGATCTGAGTAGTTCTGGGCAGTATGATTATGAAGGCTATCGCCTTTTACCAAAATAGAACCCAAAATGGACGCTTTTCCAAGTCTCCAGGTAATATAAGGGCATTAGCAGGTAATGCCAGCTGCAAAATTCCCCAAGGGTCAACAGAATGATTTCTTGATTTTTTATTCTTTAGTTAATTCATTCTCACTTGTGCGGGGAACAGGGTAGCCTATCTGCTAAAATTCTGGAGGATTTTGTCATAAGAGTTCAGGACATGACTCGCGCACGCATTGCTATTGATGCCATGGGCGGCGACTACGCCCCCGATGAAATTGTCGCCGGAGCCTTAAGGGCGCGGGAAGAACTGGATGTCGAAGTCCTTCTCGTTGGTGACCCAGAAAAAATCAATCGCTATCTCCAGGAACACGCCCCCAGCACCACCCCCGAAATTATCCCCGCCACCGACGTTGTGGAGATGAATGAAGTTCCCCTCGTTGCCCTCAAGCGTAAGCCCAATGCGTCGATCAACGTGGCCATGGAGTTGGTAAAAGCGGGGCAAGCCGATGCGGTGGTTTCCGCCGGACATTCTGGGGCCGCCATGGCCGCAGCCCTACTTCGCCTAGGTCGTTTACCAGGGATTGATCGGCCGGCGATCGGAGCAGTTTTGCCCACCTTGATGGCCGGAAAGTCCGTTTTGGTCTTAGATGTGGGGGCAAACGTAGACTGTCGCCCCAAATACCTAGAGCAATTTGCGATCATGGGGTCTATCTACAGTAAGTATGTTTTAGACGTGCCCGATCCCAAGGTGGGCCTCCTCAATATTGGTGAAGAAGACTGTAAAGGGAATGATATTGCCGTTGGCGCGAATCAACTCCTGCGGAAAAATAAGCAAATTTCATTCCTGGGCAATGCCGAAGGGCGGGATGTGATGTCAGGCCAGTTTGATGTGATTGTCTGCGATGGTTTTGTGGGCAATATTCTGCTCAAATTTGCCGAATCCCTCGGTAGTGTCCTCGTCCAAATCCTCCGGGAAGAATTGCCACGGGGCTGGCGGGGGCGCATAGGGACGGCCTTCCTCCGACCCAACCTCCGCAAGATTAAGCAGCGAATGGATCACGCCGAGCATGGCGGTGGTTTACTCCTCGGCGTAGATGGGATTTGCATCATTAGCCATGGTAGTTCCCAAGCACCCTCTATTTTTAATGCCATTCGCCTGGCCCAAGAGGCGGTTGATCATCAGGTTTCTCAACGTATTCAAGCCTGCTATCAACAAGCCGTTGCCCTTGAGGATCAAAATTAGTGACGTGGCAGTCGGGCCAGGGTCTTAAAATGATTGGGGTGGGGGGCGCAACACCCTTACCTGTCCTAGATAACCATGCCCTCAGTGCCCTAGTCGATACCTCCGATGACTGGATTCGCTCCCGAACGGGCATTACCCAGCGTCACCTAGCCAGTTCCGATGTGTCCCTCGTGGATTTAGCCAGTGAAGCGGCTCAGGCGGCTTTGGTTCATGCAGGCGTTGCAACCGAGTCCGTGGATTTAATCCTTCTGGCCACTTCTACTCCCGATGATTTATTCGGAACAGCCAGTTTAGTCCAAGCTCGCCTAGGGGCCCACAATGCGGTGGCTTTTGATTTGACCGCCGCCTGTTCCGGTTTTATTTTTGGCTTAGTAACGGCCGCCCAGTATCTTCGGGCCGGAACCTACCGAACCGTCGTTTTGATTGGGGCTGATATTCTCTCCCGCTGGGTAGACTGGAGCGATCGCCGCACCTGTATTTTATTTGGTGACGGAGCAGGAGCCGTGGTGTTACAGGCCGATGCCACCGATCAGTTACTTGGCTTTGAACTCCGCAGTGATGGCCGGCTCAATCATTATCTAACCCTTGGATACGAGCCAGACCCCCAAACCCTAGTGGAGTCAGTGACCATTGGTCAAGGCAAATTTAAGCCTATTTTCATGAATGGTCGGGAAGTTTACCGTTTTGCCGTCACCCAAGTCCCCGAAGTCATTGAGAAAGCCCTATTCCGGGCTGGACTTACCACCGATGATATTGACTGGCTCCTCCTCCACCAGGCCAATCAACGCATACTGGATGCAGTTGCCGATCGCCTGGGTATTCCCAGGGAAAAAGTGATTAGTAATGTGAGCGACTACGGCAATACGTCCGCCGCCTCAATTCCCCTCGCCCTTTCAGAGGTCGTAGCCAATGGACAGATCAAACCGGGGGATGTGGTTGCCGCGGCCGGCTTTGGGGCCGGTTTGACCTGGGGAGCGGCAATTTTCCGTTGGCACTGATCCACGGAGCAAAATAACCGTACCTGTCAGCAGAATCACCTCATCGGGTGATGTTGAATATAGCTGCTATCCCCCATACTAAGGACATAGACAAATGAATCGTTCATCTTCTCTCAACGGAAGACGGAAGTAGGGAAACCCCGAAGGAACGCGCCCTCAGTTGCATATCAAATCTACCTAATTGAGAGGCGAAGAACATGAAACTTACCTACCGCGGCCAAGACTACGAAGCAAATCAAGTCCATGTCGATACAGTGGAAACCGATACCACCGCTAAATATCGCGGTCAATCCTACAAGGTTCGGGATTTAGTTCACTAGAACCCTTCCTTATAAGTCATCTTTTGGGTGTCATCTCCTAACTTTCTTGGTTTCAAGCTCAGATTTCAAACATCAGTATCGGACGTAAATTCAAGAGTAGGGTCAGCAATGTTTGATCCTACTTTTTTATTTATTTTCCGGTGCGATACTATAGGAAATAACAAATTTGAATTGTAACCCAGACCAGCCTCTATGTCCCTCTTACCAACTGACACCACCCATAATCTCTATGAATGTGATTTAGTGCTGTGGTATCAAGAAACAGTCACAAGGCTACAACAACGTGATTTTAGTCATTTAGATGTTGAACATTTAATTGAGGAAATTGAAAGTTTGGCGAATCGGGAACGGCGAGAGTTAAGAAGTCGTCTGTTTGTCCTGCTCTGTCATTACCTGAAGCGTCTTTACATTCCTTCTGTCCCGGATTATCGAGGTTGGGAGATTACCATTCGGGAACAACAGCGACAACTCCGACCAATGCTAAAAGACTCGCCCAGCTTAAAAAATTATGCCTCTGAAAATTTTAATGAAATTTGGGATGATGCCCTTGCAGAAGTAAAAGCAAACTACCCTGGGGTGGAGTTGCCTCTGGACTGGACATTTAGCCAAACCATTGAAGATTTAATTTCCCTAAAGCTATTCTCGTCGTCCTTGTTCCAGTAGGTTTCGTCCTGGTAATCGTTCCATGGCCGCGAGTACGGCCCGTTGAGCGGCAAGAATATCTTGTTCGGCGCCCCCTAAAAAAAGTCGGCCAAAGCTACCCACCGATGAAATTTGTAGAATATTGATCAGTGCAGCCTTCTCGGCTTCGTTAGCAGCTAGGGACGCATAGGCAGCAGGTTCCACTTCAAAGACATAGAGGGTTTGTCCCGACAGGATCATATTCCCCCGCCGCGATCGGTTAATCAACTGGGTGTGGTTGGGATCAATGTTGCGAATGATTTGGCTGGAAATCACCCGCGGCCGTAGCGAATCCTGGGAACGGGCATTGAGAGCCTGTAGCACCGCTGTTCCGGCAGCTTGGACTTCTCCCTGATTCCCAGAATGCACTTCTAGTAAGCCATAGAGTCGCTCAATAAATAGGACTCCTGGCCGCACAACCGCTGCTTTCAGGGCAATATCTAAGAGACGATTTACATCAATACCAGGGGAAATTTCAATCCAGAGGGAACAATCCCCAGGTAAGGGCAAAAACCCTTGGGCTACGGTTCCCAAATAGGCAGCGTGTTGAGGTTGAAGTGAATCAATATAGACATAGCTACGGAGATCGATGCCCAAAGTAGAGTCCTAAGCGAAGGCCAATGAGAAATAAACAAGCAGATTGATTGCGTCCTTAGTATATCCTGGAGAGTGTTATGGGCAAAGCGAGAGGAGCCTATGCTGGAACTATTAGAACTAGCTCGATTCATGACAACATCTCCTGTGGGAGAGCCACCGCCATCGCCCCCGCTCCATCAATGGCTGAGTCAGGCACTTTTTTCAGGACAAACCTCTGCCTACAGTGATGCCGCCCAAGGATTTAAGGTAGATATTCCCATTGAATTTAACCAGACAATGCAGGGGATTAATACCCACTGGCATGGCCCGATGACCGATGGAATTGCCACCACGATTACGGTGAATGCTGCCCCCTTACCTGGGGTTCCGGCGGATGTGGTTTACAACGCCAATCTTAATGCCAAGAAAAATGACCCGGCCTATACAGAAATTGTGCCCATGCGGGTGAAGTTTGGGAATTCAACGGCACCAGCCCTGCGATTTAAGGAAGTTAATACGGATCGGGCGACGGGAACCCAAAAAGCGGACGAAGAAATTCACCGCTGGCATTTGCTAGTTTTTGGTAACGAAAAACTGTACACTTGGGGGTTTACGGGTTCCTTTAAGGCCTTTGAAGATAATATTTTGCCGCCAGTATTTGAGCAAGCCATTAACTCCGTCAATCTAATGTAGCCTCGTTATATTCATGGCTTTTGCAACATCTGATATTTTGGCCTGCCGGCAGGTCTACCCCGCCCTCAGGGGAAAAACCTACCTAAATTATGGTGGCCAGGGGCCCCTATGTGAGATGGCATGGCAAGTGCTTCAGGAGGGCTACGACCATATCCAAACCCAGGGTCCCTTTGCCTCGCGGGTTTTTCCTTGGATTTCGTGCCAACTCCAGACCCTACGCCAGTCCCTGGCACTTCTTTTAGGGACGACGCCGGCAACGATCGCCCTGACGGATTCAGTGACAATGGGCTGCAATATTGCCATGTGGGGTCTGAATTGGCAACCAGGGGATCATTTACTCATTAGTAACTGTGAGCATCCTGGAGTTTTGGCGATCGCGGCCCAATTGGAACATCGCCTCGGCATTACCGTCGATATTGTGCCCCTGTGGCCCTACGTGGAGAATGTGGCATCCCACCTAGAGGGCTATCTTCATCCCCGCACTCGTTTACTTGTAATTAGCCATTTGCTCTGGAACAGTGGCCAGATTTTGCCCCTGAAAGAGATTGTGGATCGGTGTCATCACAATGGAACCCAGGTTTTGGCGGATGGGGCCCAAAGTGTGGGGATGATTCCCCTAGATTTACCAGGGTTAGGGGTTGACTACTATGCCTTTACGGGCCATAAGTGGTGCTGCGGCCCTGGGGGATTGGGGGGGATGTATATTCATCCTGATCAGATAGATCAACTTGAACCTACCTTTGTTGGCTGGCGAGGTATTCATCAAAATCGTCAGGGATTGCCCGCCGGTTGGAAAGAGGATGCCAGTCGCTATGAAGTGGCCACCATTGCCTTTCCCCTCATTCCGGCCCTAACGGCGGCCCTAGAGGTGCATCAGGGATGGGGGGGCGTGGGCGATCGCCACCAGCGCATTTGTGAATTGAGTGACTATCTCTGGCAAAATCTGCAACAGTTGCCGGGGATCACCTGTTTGAGTCCGGTACCACCCCCTTCCGGATTGATTTCCTTTCAGTTGGCCGATGGTCGCCATGGGGAACTGGTGGAATTCTTAGAGGCTGAAAATGTGCTGGTACGGGAGATTTTGAATCCCCCAGCGGTGCGAGCCTGTGTCCATTATTTTAGTTTGCGTCAGGAGTGTGATTTATTTTTGGAACGGGTGGCAAGCTTTTTAGCTTAGAAAACTTAGAACCGATCTGAGTTGACCCTTGGGCTATAATTTCTGCTACGGGCAGGGCCAGACTTATGAGAGGATAGGGGGTAGCCCCCATGGGGGATCTATCGATGATACGAGCAGGGATGGATAGGTGTGGCTGATAAAACTGTATTGACCGTGGGTACAAGGGTACGAGTCAAATCCTCAATTATGGTCTATCATCATCCTCAGCATCGCAATCAACCCCTTGATATTAAGGGTATGGAGGGGGAAATCATTGCCGTTCTAGAAACATGGCAAGGGCGGGTTATTAGTCCTAATTTTCCCTATCAAGTTCGCTTTGCCCCGAAATTTTTGGCCCATTTACAACCAGATGAACTGGACGTTATCGAAAATTAGCCCCTAAATTCATCTTCTTGCTGCGAATTGGGAACAATTCTGTATAATTTGAACAGTTTTTCAATTACTTGCCTAGATGCTCTCATAAAAATCGTGGGGTATTACGGCTTAGGTTTTGCGATCGCTCGAATGTTCATCAATGGGGAAATAGTGAAGGATGGTGGACACCATCTCAAGTCCCTTAGATTATGAGTACCTCAGCGTTGAATTGCTCTCCTCACAGGTTAATTGTTCAATGATTCTGCTAACTAATCTGCCAGCGACGGCTGCGCTTTGTCCTGATGAAACCCCCCATGGCTACGGAAACCTATCTTAATCACCCTACATTTGGCCTATTGTTTAGTGTTTGCGCCATTGAAGAGCATCGTGATTTATTTACGACCCTCTATGCCCAGCGTTTATTTTTCCTGGTGACTACGGGGGTCAATGGAGTTGAATTTGAACCTGTGAGTCGTACCGATGCCCGGATGTTAATTGAAACGCGGATGCGATTTTTGCGGCGAATGGGCAAAATGGTGGACTACCAGAATCTGCAAGCCATGTACAAGCAGACGTTTTTTTAGTGGAGCTTTTAGGTTTTTTGCCCCTTGATGGTTGCCTAGGGTGATCCATGGCTGATTCCCGTTTGTCCGCTGTGCGGATCGTTTTGGTGGAACCCCTGGGCCCAATCAATGTGGGCGGTGTGGCCCGGGTGATGAAAAATATGGGGTTATCACACTTGGTTTTAGTTGATCCCCGTTGTGATCCCCAGGGGGAGGAGGCGCGACGGTGGGCTGTCCATGGCCAGGATATTTTAGGGCAGGGCCAGGTGGTGGCCACCTTACCCCAGGCCCTTGAAGGGTGTGAGCGGATTTTGGCCACGGTGGGGCGTGGAGTGGCCGATGTCGCATTACCCCAATATTCCCCCCGCCAGGGGTTGCCCCAATTAATCACGGGAAGGGCAACGGCGTTAATTTTTGGGCGGGAAGATCGGGGGCTAACCAATCAAGAGTTAGGCTATGCCCACGGTCTGGTGGCTATTCCGGCCCATGAGGATTACCCATCTTTGAATCTAGCCCAAGCTGTGGGCGTATGTTGCTATGAATTGCGGCAATGTCTGGGCCAATCCACCTCGACGGTAGAAGCGTCTACGGGCGTGACTTTTGAGGCCTTGGAGGGCTTTTATGACCATTTGGAAAATCTACTTTTGGCGGTGGGTTTTTTATATCCCCATACAGCCCCAAGTCGGATGGCAAAGGTGCGATCGCTCCTGGCCCGGGCCGAAATGAGTCCGGCGGAGTTAGCCCTATTACGGGGAATGGTGCATCAAATTGAATGGGCATTAAGGTCACAATCTAGTTAAAACAGCGTTAAATATGATTACAGTGATGGCATGGGTGTCCGGTATCGTTCTATGGTGCAGCAAAGTCTCCTTCCCCAAGCATACAAATCGCGTCCAAAGGCGTTACAACCAAAAAAGCGCATTGTTTTGCCCCCCTTACCTAAGGAAGAGACCACAGTTTCAGCGGTGTCAGGGCCCCGTCCCAATCTGATTCTGGTAGCCTTGAGGGTGATCATTGCCACGGTTGCCTTGGCGGCGATCGCCGGTACAGTGATTTCAGCCCTCCATCCCGAAGAGAGCCAGAACGAAGGGGAGCCAGAATCCATCCAGCCGGTCAGTTCCTTGGAGGCCCCCTTAGAGCCAGAACTGCCACCGGAACAACCCCTAGCCGATGTCCAAAATCAAGTTCAGCAACTGATCACCGCCCGCCCTACCCTAGAAGCGGGCCTGTATTTTTTTAACTTAGATAGTGGTGCTGCCGTAGACGTGAAGGGAGATCAGATCTTTCCTGCGGCCTCAACGATTAAAATTCCGGTTCTTGTGGCCTTTTTCCAGGCGATCGATAGTGGCCAAATTGACCTGAATGAAGCCTTAGTGATGCGTCCAGATTTGATTGCCCCAGAAGCGGGAACCATGCAGTATCAAAAACCGGGCACAAAATTCCCAGCCCTAGAAGTTGCAGATTTGATGATTACGATTAGTGATAACACCGCCACCAATATGCTGATCGATCGCTTGGGGGGTGCGGATGTTCTCAATCAAAAATTTATAGAGTGGGGTTTAACGGATACAGCCATTCATAACCTACTGCCGGATATGAAGGGAACCAATACCACTAGCCCAAAAGACCTGGCCACCCTCATGCTCAAGATTTCCCAGGGAGATTTAGTAACTCCCCGTAGCCGCGATCGCCTGTTGGATATTATGCGCCGCACCGTAACCAACACCCTTCTACCCCAAGGCATTGGCGAGGGAGCAACGATTGCCCATAAAACAGGGGATATTGGCATCGTGGTCGGGGATGCGGGAATGGTGGATATGGCCAATGGTCAACGCTATGTTGCGGCGATGATGGTGAAGCGGCCCTACAACGATCCCCAGGGAAGTGAACTGATTCGACAGGTATCCCGGCTCACCTATCAGGCCTTTGAAAAAGGCTCTCAGTAAAGTCTCCGTAGAAGCCGATAGTTTTATCTCAACTATTTTTGTCTAGTTTAAGTTTTATCCTAGTTCAAAGGTGGTGATCCCATAGATGTGAGATAGGGGTAAATCGGGAATTGCTCCTTTATACATACGGGCCGTTGCAAAGATAGGTGTCATAGAATAGTTCTTCCCTAATTCAATGCCCATGGGGTTAAGGGTGGGAATATCTAAAAAGATGGTTGAGCCGGCGGGAATTCGGGACATTAGGGCCAAGAAGATGGCCTCGGCAATATCGGGGCGATCGCAAAAGAGGGGGCCAATACGGTAGCCAGAATGGGAAGGGCGAATCACTCCATAGCCTAGCAGTTGATGATTGTCCTGGTAGCCGAGGGCATGATGTCCCCTTTGGGTGAGCCAGCATTGTAAAAAAACGTGGCGATCGCCAGGGAAAAATCGTTGATCATATATCAAGATGTCTTTTAAGGGATATTGGGCTAAATCGATAATATTTTCATGAATAGATGGCACAGGGCGGCTCACCCCCTGATACCGCATATTGTTATGGGCTAGGACAAAGCCAGATTTTTGATAGTTTGACTGCTGAGCCACCACACCATCTAGGCCAATAGAGCGATCTCCCAGATATTCAAGGGCCGCATTCCAAATTTTCAGACCATAGCCCTGGCCGCGATAGCCGGGTTTGACGATATAAAAACCAATAAAACCAAAGGCATCCCCATAGGTTACGGCGGAAATGGTGGCAATGGGTTCATTGTTGAACAAACCGATGAAAAATCCCTGGGGATCCATGGCATAAAAACAATCCCCATCCTGTCGCCCCGGTTCCCAGCCTTCCTCCCTAGCCCAATCCACCACCAGGTCTAGCTGTTGGCGGCTCATTGTTTCGATGCGATAGGAACCCATGATGCCCATCCTCCATAATTTTTAGTTGATGATTTTCAATGATCGGCAACCCCTTACCCATCCCCTCTACCCTAAATTTTCGCCCATCTTCTGTCCGACCCCAGCATTCCCCCTTAATATGGGAATATGTCGTTCCACCTGCCTATGTTCTCCGATCTTCCCCAAACTCCTGATCCTATGATTCGCTCAATTGCCTACCGAGATATTGAAGCAGTGGAGCGTTTATTTGCTGACCATAGCTGTCATGTGGCCACTGGAACGGGCGATCGCCCATTGGGGAACCTCCATCAGTGGTATGCCCCTCTGCAACTTCTCAATATTTTGCCCGGCCCCTCGCCATTGCGGGTGTACGTGGCGGAAAAGGCCGATCGCCTCTTGGGGGCTATTCAAGTTGCGCCCTTCAATGATAGTCGTAGTACCTGGCAAGTCGAACAGTTAGGGGTCATGGGGGAAGAGGGAGAGGTGGGAACCCAACTCCTGCGCCACTGTTTTAGTCATATTCTAGAAGCCCGCACCTGGGTCTTAGAAGTCAATATTCAAAACCGCTTTGCCCTGAGCCTCTATCGTCAAAATGGCTTCCAACCCCTAGCCCAGTTGACCTACTGGGCCCTATCGGCGGCCCAACTTGCTACCCTGGCGGAGCATGAACCGAAGTTACCTAATTTACTTTCGGTGACAAATGCCGATGCGGCTCTGTTGTGTCAGTTAGATACGGCAGCGATGCCAGCCCTAGTTCGCCAAGTCTTCGATCGCCACAATCGCGATTTCAAAACTGGCTTTTTTGATTGGTTCCGCCAAGGACTTCAGCAATGGGGCAGTCAAACCCATCTGTTACGGGCCTACGTTTTTGAGCCTCAACGGAAGGCAGCCATTGGTTACTATGCCCTGCGCTACTGTCAAGATGGCTCCCACCCCCACTGGGCAGAATTAACGGTACATCCGGCCTATACCTGGCTGTATCCTGAGCTATTGGCCCAATTAGCGGGATTGGTGCGATCGCTACCAGCTAATGGACTCCATTTAGCCTCCACGGATTATCAACCGGAACGGGAAGCCTACCTGGAAGAAATCGGCGCGGAGCGCATGGGCCATAGCTTGATGATGTCTCGGTCAGTTTGGCATAAAGTCCGAGAAGTGCGATCGCCCCTGCCGGAAGGCCTCACCCTTTCAGAAGTCCTACAGGGCTTTCAACCCAGCCATCGCCCCCAACCCGGCCGCATCGGCCACCCCCCACCCCATCGCTTTGACTCCCATCATCAGCAATCCCAGAAACCGGAATGACTTCAGAGGCAGCATTACCTCTAGGAGAATCCCGGCAGGAAATGTTACCGGCCCGAGATTGGGTACGGGTACGGGCAGATCTAAGCAGCAAAACCACCTACATTGTCTGGCAGGGAGCCATTTATAGCTTTGAACCGGGTCAACCCCGCCAGCACCTTTTTAATATTGTTGGCATGAGTGCGGCACGCTGCCTAGCCCAAGCAGAAGACACCTGGGATTTTATGTCGCGGGAGCTTACCTTTTATCTGGATCCAGCCACCAACGCCATTTTGCACCAATGGCTGAATCCCTGGTTAGGAGAATCAGTGCCCGTTGTCCATGTGGCCAATGATCCCGTCCAAGGATGCTTCCGCCGTCCCCTACCGGCCCAAGTGAGTTCAACTACCACCACCTTCCGTTTTGACCTGTTTCCGTCCTATGCGAATCCCTTGGCAGATGATCCTCGCTTTGCCGACTATAGCCCTCAACCCCTCTACCAAGCCGTTGAACTCTTTAAGCTGGCGATCGCCACCGCAGATTTAGAGGATCCAACCCCCTCGGCGATCGCCCAAGTCTCCCTAGCCTGGAGCCGCATTGGCCCTTGGCTCCCCTGGATGAAAATGGGGGCGCGGCCCGGTCAACTCATCTATAGTGCTACGGGTCAAAAAGTCTTAAAGATTAACGATTTACCCCAACTTCTCCAAGAGCAAATTCGCGATCGCCTGCCCCAGTATCAAGAAGCACCCAGCCAATTAAATGACGGCGAAGACATGACCTCTTGGCTTTATTTTCGTCAGCATTTTGAAGCCTATCTCCGGGGGGATATTTTTCCCATTGGCGAGACTCAATCCTCCTAGGAAAATTTCAAAAGGGAGTGCAGTTTCCCCCTAAGCCCTCGGCAATGACACAGGTATTTTGAATTAACATGCCTTGATAGCTACCGGCCGGGGTTCTTGCTGGGCCAATGCCATCGGCAATTAAGACCTGATCGGAAACCTTTACCCCCGCTTCCTTGGCAACATTTTGGAGAACCCGATCATTGGTCGTTAACTCTGTAAAGACCGTGGGTACACCCGTATCTCGAATAGCCTGAATCAGGGTGCGAACTTGGGCCGCCGTTGGTTCCTGTTCCGTGGAAAACCCTAAGAGAGTTCCTTCAATGGTTAAGCCATAGGCCTGGGCATAGTAGCCAAAGGCATCATGGGTGGTAACTAATCGCCGCTGTTCATCGGGGATGGTGGCAATTTGGGCCGGCATCCAGGTGTGTATCTGGTTTAACTCTTGGATCAATGCCTCTGCATTAGCCTGGTACTGGGGCGCATTCTCTGGATCCTGTTGGGACAGGGTTGCTTGGATTAACCCCACCATTTCAATGCCATGGGCGGCATTATGCCAAATATGGGGATCGGGATTGCCGACCTCATCAACCAAAAAATCAGTGACTGCCTGCTCGTGAATCGGAATTTTAGGTGCGGCGGATTGGGTTGCAGCCACCATCTGAATAATGGAGGGTTCAAAGTCCATGCCACCATAAAAGATAACATCAGCCCGTTCTAGGGCACGGCGATCAGCAGGAGTTGCATCATAAGTATGGGGGTCGCGATCGTAGTTGATTAAACAGGTGAGATGGATCGCCGTTGCGGCAATTTGTTCCACCATGCTACACAAAACGCTGTAAGAGGCCACCACATTAAGCTTGCCGTCCATGGAATCCATTCTCGGAGATGGGGCATTGCAGCCAATCAGGAGAGAGCATAACCCCAGTAGACCCAGCCCCTTAAGCTTGGATAGAACCATTGACCTTACCTAAAAATATGCCCATGGGCAGAACAATGAAAAGATAATGAATTAAAAATGAAAGAAATATGAAATATTTATATATGATCGTACCATGACCCGGCGATCGCCCCTAGGGGGACTCATCCTTGGATGGCGAGGTTGAGGCTTTCGGTGGCACCGGAGGTGAAAATTACATTGCGGGGAGAGGCACCCACTAGGTCAGCAACCTGGCAAGCCGCTTGTTTGACGGCAACTTCAGCGCGATCGCCTACCTCATGATCAATACTGCTGGCGTTGCCAAAGTCATCGGTCATGGTACGAAGAATTTTCTGAGCAACTCTAGGATCAACTGGGGTGGTAGCGTGGTAGTCAAGACAGATCATGAGTTAGTATCGGAGGCAAAACTTGTAGCTAAGTCAGCAGATTCGTATTCTCGTATAGAGTTGCAACCATGCCCGAAAACCCTATGCTCTTAAGCTCAAGGATGTCTCTATCGCGAACAATTTGAGGCATCCAAAGATTATTCGACTTGCGCTCAAACCGTTCTACTAACAGTTGCTTTTGGTGAACAAGAACGTATTCTTGTAGTTCTGGAATTGTTTTATAGTCCGCAAACTTATCCCCCCGGTCAAAGGCTTCTGTGGACTCTGATAATACCTCCACAATCAGCTTAGGATGAAGAATGAAATCTTCCTCAGAGTTGCGATCATGTTCATCGCAGGTAACGGCAATATCTGAATAGTAGAAAATACCCAGATCAGGCAACCGTACTTTCATATCAGTGGCATAGGGCAAACAGCCCGTACCCCGAAGATGGTTTACTAATAGAGCCGAGAAATTGCCCACAATAATAACGTGAGCCTTGCTGGCCCCAGCCATCGCCACTAGTTGTCCCTGGTAATATTCATGCTTAATTGGACTAATCCGCTCAATTTCCAGGTATTCTTCAGGGGTGAAATTAGTATGGCGTTGAACTAGGGGCATGGCTGTGCGCTCCTATTCAGGAAATACTTAAGGGTATGAGAGCTTGGCGGCGGTGACCCAACCGTCATATTAAGTCTAGGGCGGTTTGGGCCATTTGCTGAAGTGTGGCGCGATCGCCCTCGGTAAGCTGCCGCCATAGCACTGAATTAAACCTCAGTCGGCTAAGTTTTTTACTTCGCCGTAAAAATTTACGTCGCTTAAGTTTTTCAAAGGGCATGGCCAGCATGATGCGCTCGATGTCGTTGAGTTCGGCAATATAAGGGCACCTCGATTAATTCAAAATTTTGGGAGATCGCAAACGAGATTTCAATGGTTTCAGCCTCTATTTTTTGCAGATCAAGCAATTTTTCGAAGTGCCCTTGATTAATATCGGGGCATCGTTTCATCCACATGGCAGGCATAGGCTTCAATGCCACCGACAATATTTTTGACATCGGTAAAGCCTTGATGAAGGAGCCATTGGCCAAACTGGGCCGATCGCACCCCATGGTGGCAGAGGACAAGGGTTTCTTTGTGGGGATCCAGTAAGGTAGCTAGTTGTCCCGACCAATCGGAAAATTGACTGAGGGGTAGGGCTAAAAAACCAGGAATATGGGCGATCGCTAACTCTTCGGGTTCACGAACATCAATGAGTTGCAGTTTGTCATCCCCATTTCCTAAGCGTTCAGCCAGTTCAATGACTGAGATGGCTCCTAAGCTACTCATTCTCGGTTGAGTGTTCTACTGAAGTGACAGAGTCGTCCACTAGAATCACATCAGGAATTTCAATGGGGGGACGATCCAGACTCAGCATTAAACCTAGCCCCTGGAGATTTTCCGGCAAGGTTGGCTCTATGGCGTTGGGATTCGGCTCCAAGCTGGCGGACGTGGTGACAGCCAATTGGGGCATGGGTGCATTTCCCGGCAAGACATTGGTAATGACGCCCACCGCAGCGGCAGCAATGGCCGCACCTAGCCCCCCCCAAACTAAAAGTAAACGAGGACGGCGTTGCTGGGCTTTGCAAATAACTTGACTGGCCAGGCGATCCGCTGAAAGACTAGGGGCGATCGCAGGCATATCCTGGAACCCAGACTGAAGAGTGAGTAAGCGTCGGTAGAGGCGTTGGCTTTCCGAGTCCGTGGCTAGCCAGGTTTCCACCTGTTGCCGTTCGACCGGAGTTACTTCCCCATCTAGGTAGGCGCTCAAGAGTTCAAATCGATCCCGTTTTAGAACATCTAAATCATCCATAATTGTTGTTTCTCCTCAGGTTTTCAGGGTAGATCATTTTTGGGCATCTGTCGAAGGTTGGGATGAAAACCTTGACTGGATAGGGGTTAGGGCCGCTCCACCTAGAAGCCATCGAGATGGGGCTGAAGTTCACTTTGAAGTCGTTGCCGGGCCCGGGCGATGCGCGACTTCACGGTGCCCAGGGAGACCCCGGTAATTTGGGCAATGTCTTCGTAGGTTAGTCCCTCAATTTCCCGGAGGACGATCGTGGTACGAAAGGTTTCCGGCAAGGCGGCGATCGCCTGACGCAGTTGCTCATAGAATTCACCGGTGGTTAGGGCATCGTCGGGGCCAGGGTCTGGGGCAGCAATTTCCCAGTTGAGTTCCCCGTCCATGGTCTGTAGGGGGGCATCCAGGGAAAGGGGAGTCTGATGCCGTTTCCGTTTGCGTAGTTCATCGTAAAACAGGTTGGTGGCAATGCGACTCAACCAGCCGCGAAACTTACTCGGATCCTGAAGCTTTTTAATATTGCGATAAACCCGAATCCACACTTCTTGGACTAAATCTGCCCGATCATCCCAGTCTGGAGCCAAATGGTACATGACCCGTTCAATGTGGGATTGATGCCGACGGAGTAGCTCGGTAAAGGCAGCGCGATCGGGGGTTGCTCCGCTCTGACAGCGTAAAACCAACTCATGGGGAGTAAGTTTAGTTAGCGGCACAGTCACCCTGAAATAGGTCTCCTCAACACTGGGCCAAGAAATAGGGATCGTGGATGTCATGGGCAAAAGTGACCTTAGAACATTCCCTAGTCTTGACGCGAACATGGTACAAATGTTCCGCTGCAACTCGGCTGCTTTGAAACAGGGCTGCTTTGCAACGTAACTTATCTTATGCCTTTATGCTTCGATCTCCCTAACGACCACCGCCCAGCACAATCTTGCCCAGTATGATCTTGGAGGTATTCTTGTGGACGTTAGGTTTTTTCGAGACACTGGTAAAGAGCATATCGTCAACCGCACCTAAGGACACAAGAGAATTTTATGACTGGTCTTCAGGCTCCTCGGGGCACTCGTGATATTCTACCGGAAGAGCAAATGTATTGGCAGACCCTAGAAACCCAGGCCTGTCAGATATTGGAACGGGCGGCCTATCGGCAGATCTGTACCCCCATTTTTGAGCAGACCGCCCTCTTTGAACGGGGGATTGGTGAAGCCACGGATATTGTCGGTAAGGAAATGTATACCTTTAGCGATCGCGGTCAGCGGTCGTTAACGCTGCGTCCAGAAGGTACGGCGGGGGTTGTGCGCGCCTACATTGAGCATGGCTTACATCAGCAGGGGGGGGTTCAGCGACTCTGGTATACGGGCCCGATGTTTCGTTATGAGCGGCCCCAGTCCGGTCGCTATCGTCAGTTTCACCAGTTGGGGGTGGAGGTTTTGGGTAGTGGGGATGCCCGGGCCGATGTGGAGGTGATTGCCCTGGCCTTTGATATTCTCAAAGGTCTGGGGTTAGCTGACCTAACCTTAATGCTCAATTCCGTGGGCGATCGCAGCGATCGCAGTGACTACCGCCAAGCCCTCATTGACTATTTAACGCCCTACCGCCAAGACCTGGATAAGGATTCCCAGGAACGCCTCGATCGCAACCCCCTGCGAATTTTAGATAGCAAAGATGCCCGCACCCAAGAGATTGCCCAGGCTGCCCCCAAGCTCTTAGACTTTCTCAGCCCTGACTCCCAGGAACATTTTCAACGGGTAAAAACCTATCTGGATCAATTGGGCATTGCCTACACCATTAATCCCTGCCTTGTCCGGGGTTTAGACTATTACACCCATACCGCCTTTGAGTTTCAGAGTCGCAGTTTAGGGGCAGAGGCAACGGTGTGTGGTGGCGGTCGCTATGATCATCTTGTCACTGAATTAGGGGGGCCGGAAACCCCAGCCATTGGTTGGGCCATGGGCCTAGAGCGATTAATTCTTTTGCTGCAACAACAGTCGTCTTCCCCAACCACTAACCTAGATTTTTATCTGGTCTCCCGCGGTGAAACAGCGGAACAACAGGGATTAATCTTGGCCCAACATTTACGCCATCGTGGTTTTCGGGTAGAAATGGATCTCAGCGGCAGTGCCTTTGGTAAGCAACTTAAGCGGGCCGATCGCAGTGGTGCCCCCGGCTGCCTGATTATTGGCGAGAGTGAAGCGGCGGCGGCAACGGTACAACTTAAATGGCTGGCCCAGGGCCAACAGACGGTGGTGTCCCAAGGGGAGCTGCTGACATTGGATCTCCGCTCCCACCTTGACCAGGCGCGGGAATTCGCCACCGAACAATCAACCTCTGATGCGCCCTAATCCTATGCTCTTGCCATCCCATGACTGTGTAATTCTATGACTGTGGCTATTTTTTTGGTTGCCCACGGCAGCTATGACCCCCGCCCTGCCATTGCCCTCAGGAAATTCTACCAAGGACTGGGCGATCGCCTGGCCCCATGGGCCGATTTAGCGGATCCTAGCCATCTGGGTGTAGGCATTTTAGACTGCGCCCCCATTCCCCTAGGGGAGCAACTTTGCCAATTTATCCAGGGGCTAGAAACCCAGGTTGAGCGGGTAGGGGTGGTGCCCCTATTTTTATTACCGGGGATCCATGTGATGGAGGATATTCCCAGGGCGATCGCCCGGGCCCAGAAGAGTTGTTCCATTCCCCTAGAACTCCTGCCTTTTTTGGGGTCTTGGCCCCCCTTTCGCCACCTGATTCAGGCCCATTTAAGCCCATCCGCAAACTGGATACTCATTGCCCATGGAAGTCGCCGCCCCCAAGCCCAGGAATGGCTGCAAACCCTGGCCCAAACCTGTGGTGCCAAGCTGGCGGTGTGGTCCCAGGAGCACTCCCTAGAAGGGGCAATTCAAGGGATTCTAGCTGAAGAGAAGGGGCATCCACCCTGTTCCATTTCGATCTTTCCCTATTTTCTCTTTGCCGGTAAGACCGTTGAAGCCATTGGCCAGCGGGTTCAGGAACTGCAAGGGCAGTATCCCCAGGTACGGCTCCATATCCATCCCAGTGTAGAGGTTACAGCAGAATTACTCGATTGTGTTGCCCACCATATTACCCATGGGATTGAGGCATTGGATTTCCCTACGACAGCCGGGGAACAAGGGTTGAGTTTCTCTGGCGTGGATAGAACGCCATGAGCCTATCTCCCCCAGAGTCATCTTCTCCAATCAGGGTGCTGTTGTGCGGCTACTACGGCTATGGGAATGGCGGCGATGAGGCTTTGTTGGCCACCCTTTTGCAAATGCTCCCGGCATCGGTTACGCCGATTGTGCTGACCAGTGATCCCACGACTACCGCAGCCCTCCATGGGGTGGACACCTGCGATCGCCGCGATTGGCGAAAACTTCTCAAACTTTTAGGGCAGTGTGATGGTTTTATTTGGGGTGGGGGCAGTCTCATTCAAGATGTCACCAGTTGGCGTAGTCCCCTCTATTACCTAGGCTTAATGGCCTTGGCCCAGGGTTCTGGAGCAATAACATTGGCCTGGGGGCAAGGTATTGGCCCGCTGAGATCGCCCCTCAATCAAATGCTAACGAAACACTTATTAAAAAACTGTCGTGCAGTGACGGTCAGAGATGACACCTCTGGCGCACTTTTAACCCGTTGGCGCATTCCCTACACCCAGGGAGCCGATCCCGTATGGGCCCTCGATGGAGTTCCTGTTTCCCTAGACAATCTGCCCTCGCCCCGGATCGCCCTATCCCTGCGGAGTCATCGAACCCTTACCCCAGAACGTCTAGGGGTGTTGTGCCAGGCCCTCGATCAGTTTCAGCAAATAACCCAGGCGTTTATCCTACTGTTGCCTTTTCAAAAGTCCCAGGATTTGGCCATTGCCGAGGAAATTCATGCCTTCCTGGGCGATCGCGCCACAACCAAGGATGCCCTCCCCAGTCAAAGGAGTCAAATTTTAATCCTCGAAAATCCCAGGGACCTGAAGGGGGTATTTGCAACCATTGACTTTGCGATCGCCATGCGCCTCCATGCCCTAATTATGGCGGCGGCGGAAGGTTGTCCCTGCTTTGCCCTCAGCTACGATCCCAAGGTCACAAGCTTAATGACGGAACTGAATTTACCCGGTCTAGAAATGACTGAGTTACCCATGGAGCCAACCCACCTGGCCCACCACTGGACAAGGGCCTATTCCCAAGGGGCGATCGCCCCCAATCAACGCCAAACCCTAAGAACATCTGCTCTGAATCATCAACGAATACTGGAAACGATTACCACGAAAAAGAGAGCAATATCCTAATTAGGGACATTCGGACAAGCTCTCAAAATATTTAGTAATGGAGTAATGTTTAATCGTAGATTTAAGGTTTCTTATTTTTTGGTGAGAGGGTCAAATACCCCATCAAACTGTTTCAAAGCAAGGGGAAGGATATTCCGAACCGCCCAGCCTGCGGCTAATAACACCGGCAGGAGCACAAGTAAAACCCGCCAATCCATAGGTCATGTTCTCCTAAAAGCGTGTCAAAAATTAAAAAAGTCTTAATAAATATCTTACAACAATTTACAATGATTGATCCAAATAGTGATCCAAATTGATCCAAAAGCAGGATGTTGATCACCCTATTCCTACCAATTTTTATAAATTTTTATAGCTGTCGCCTGTTTCCTTAGGATATTGCAGATCAGGGGGTGTGTTGGCTCTCGCCCCCAGTCAGGGGTTCCACCCCTGCACCCCGTCCTAAACTAAGCAACGATAGCTATACGAGTGGACCGGTTAGGACAGTTGGTATCGTTGAAAAACCTGCACAGGGCCCCCACGGCGTTTTACTGCCGCAGCCTAGAATAAAACTAGCGATTGCCCCCTAGTAGGGATCAGGAGTGATCTATCTTGAGTCTCTCAGATGGGATTCAGATAACCCTACCCTGCAAGACCGATCAATTTTGGACACCTTCAGGAGAACGAACCTATGCGTGTGAGGCTTGGCCCATTGGCCTGTGCAGTAACCCTTGGCTGGCTTATGTTGATGCCCGCAGCATCCGCCCAACGCCGCCGAAACCTTGATAATGACCCCCTAGATATTCCCACTATCCCGGAAGCCTTTACCCGCATTGATGGTGAACGGGGCTTTTATCGTGACCAGTCCATTTTAGGAGATTCCATCTTTCTCTTTGGTTTACCCTCCTTTAAGGATAACGACTTAGCGAAAGTGGGTCGTCAGGTTAACATCCTTTATCAGGATATGATGCAGCAGCAGGGCGGCTCCGAGGTTTTGCGTACCCGTGATCTGGATACTCCTTTCTGTACGTCCCTCTATGGCAATACTCCGCCTTGTAATTTTGTGGTAGACAACCCCATTCCACCGCCGGCTCCCACCTATTACTTCCCGGAACCGGTACCGTTCACACCAGCCCCCCCTGTACCAGCCCTCTACTAAGCCATCCCCTAGGGAGCGATCGCCACGACTGTTGCCGAACCCGCTTGGCTGGAATGTATCACGGCTTGGCGGGCCCAGCGATCGGCGGACAGAATATCCTCGAGGGTTGGCTCCGATGGATTATCTAAACGGTAGCGATCGCAGGTGGTTTCAATGAGGCGAGGAATATCGAGGAAGTCAATTTTCTCTTCTAAAAATAGGGCCACGGCCTGTTCATTGGCTGCATTTAGAACCGCTGGCATGGCTCCCCCGGCCCGGCCCGCTGCATATGCCAAACCCATACAGGGATATTTTTGGTGATCAGGGGCGCGGAAGGTCAAATCCCCGGACTTGACTAAATCTAGGCGGGGCCAATCTGTGGTGATCCGTTCTGGCCAGGAGAGGGCATAGAGCAGGGGTAATCGCATATCCGGCCATCCCAACTGGGCCAGAACCGAGGTGTCCTGTAGCTCAATGAGTGAATGGATAATACTTTGGGGATGGATGACAATATCAATGTGGTCATAGCCCACACCAAATAGATAGTGGGCCTCAATCACTTCCAGGCCCTTATTCATCAGGGTGGCAGAATCAACGGTAATTTTGGGCCCCATGGACCAGTTCGGGTGCTTGAGGGCATCGGCGACCGTCACCTGGGCAAGTTTTTCTACGGGCCAGTCTCGAAATGCGCCACCGGAGGCCGTCAGGATGATTTTTTTCAGTCCCCCCACGGGAACCCCCTGCAAGCATTGAAAAATAGCAGAATGTTCCGAATCTGCGGGTAATAGTTTCACGCCATGTTTTTCGATCAGGGGTAAAACCACTGGGCCGCCAGCAATGAGGGTTTCTTTATTGGCGAGGGCAATATCTTTGCCAGCTTTAATGGCCGTTAGGGTGGGCAGCAAACCGGCACAGCCGACAATTCCGGTGACAACGGCTTCCGCATCTCCGTAGGCAGCAACCTCATTTAAGCCACTGGGGCCAGCAACCAGAATCGGGGCTGGGTCGAGATCGGCGATCGCTGTTTTCAGGTCTGGTAATTGGTCAGGGTCGCTAATACTGGCAATTGCTGGACGGAACTGACGAATTTGGGGAATCAATCGCTCTAAATTGCGGCCCGCCGCTAGACCAACAATGCGAAAGCGATCGGGGTGATGCTCAACAATATCAAGGGTCTGGGTGCCAATGGAGCCTGTTGAGCCAAGGAGAGTCAGTGCCTTCACAATTTTTTAAGCTTTCCCTGTGAGAATTACCACCTCCATATCTACAACAGCCGGGGACAGAAGGCAAACATTTCCCCATGCTAGTCTGGAAGCAGATCTAACTCAATCGTTGACTATGACAGTCTTGCCCCTCTCCCCATCCCTCTACGATCGCGACTATGCCCTATGGATTGAGGATACCCTGACCCATCTACGGAATCGGGATGGAACGTCCTTGGATTGGCAGAACTTAGTCGAGGAAATGGATGCCTTGGGCAAGTCTCAAAAGCGGGAAATTGAAAGTCGGCTCCGGGTTTTGTTAACCCATCTATTAAAGCGGTGTTATGTCCCTAGCCCTGAAGATTATCGTGGCTGGCAAAACACGATTGCAGAGCAACGCAGCGAACTAGAACTCCTGCTGAAACAATCCCCCAGCTTGAAGGCCTATTTTCTCAATGTCCTCCCCCCCGCCTATGCCTATGCCGACCAGAGGGTTCGGGCTGATTATCCCCATATTCCCTTCCCCCAGGTTTGTCCCTTTGAATTAGATATGGAGATCATTGGCGATCGCCGGTTTTGGTAAGCATTCTATTGAGGGGCCGTAGCCCTAGCCAAATAGTGATCTTCGGGATTGTCTTGATCCTGTTTGAGCGGTTGTTTGACCTCTTGTTTGATATTTTGCTTAATATCTTGTTTGAGAAAATCCAATTCTTCAACAAAATCACTAATGCCCTGAAACTGGCGATAGACCGATGCAAAACGAACGTAGGCCACTTCACTTAGTTGTCGCAGACGGGTTAAGGCCGCTTCACCAATTTCCGCACTGGCCACCTCCCGCAGCGATCGCAATTGCAGATCCGCTTCAATTTCATCCACCAAGGTTTCGATGGCATGACTAGAAATGCCGGTTTTTTCACAGGCGGTGACAATGCCCCGCAACAGTTTGGATCGATCAAAGGATTCGCGATCGCCATTCCGCTTGATCACTGAAATGGGTACAAACTCAATTCGCTCGTAGGTGGTAAACCGGCGATCGCAGTGCAAACATTCCCGTCGTCGCCGCACACTTTGACCCGCTTCAGCGGATCGGGACTCAAGCACCCGACTATCGGTATGGTGACAAAAGGGACACTGCATCAATATTTCCCTCAGATCGAGGACTACCTATAGCCTAGGATAAAATGGAGGAATAAAGGATGGACAAACCTATGACTCAAGTAACACAGGCACAACCAACACAGTCAGGCCCACAGTCCGAAAAGGGCATTTTAATGACGGAAGCCGCCCTGCGCCATGTTTTAGAACTGCGGGAAAAACAGGGGAGCGATCTCTGTCTGCGGGTCGGTGTCCGTGGGGGCGGTTGCTCAGGCATGTCCTACACCATGGACTTTGAAGACCCCAAGAATATTCGCCCCGAGGATCAGGTCTTTGACTACGATGGCTTTCAGGTGGTGTCTGATCCCAAGAGTATGCTCTATATCTACGGCCTGGTTTTAGACTATAGTAATGCCCTCATTGGTGGCGGTTTTCAATTTACTAATCCCAATGCGGCCCAAACCTGTGGCTGTGGCACGTCTTTTTCTACATAAAACCTATGACCGAGATCGAAGATCAATTTCAAGCGGCGATCGAGCAGTACAAGGGCGGTGCTCCCGTCCCAGAACTGATTCCGACGTTCAAGGATATTTGTCAGCGGGCCCAAAAGAGTAGCTCCGCCTGGACGTGCTTGGCCTGGCTATATCTCTTGGATGAAAAACCCCACCAGGCCTATAAAGCGGCCCAACGGGCGGTAAAGCTAAATCCAGAGGATCCCCAAGCCCGGATTAATTTAGCCATGGCGATGCTGGAAACGGGGAAAAAAGGGGTGCGTCCCCACATTGAATTGGCCCAAACCATTGTCAATGCCGTCCCGGAGTTACGCCAGGAAGTGACGGACAATTTTGCCGATGGCCTCAGTCGCAAACCAGAGTGGGATAGTTTACAGCGGTTGCAGATGCTTGTCTTGGGCTAAATGAAACCCATTACTTGGAGCAGTCATTTTAAATTGCTTCACGAGCAATCTTCACTGAAAATCATGTAACTTAGGTGGAATCGGAACAATGGCAAGAGGGCTTCTGGATAGACTGAACTGGCTATTAGTCATTGACAGCTTTTTTGTTCTCGCTAGTTTTGTCTGGTTTGTGCTTGCCCTACTGGGGCGATCGCTGGATATTCCCCTGGGGTTTGATCTATGGTTGCGACTTTGGGATCCGGTCTTTACTCCCGCCTTGGGACTACTCATGGCTGGGGCTATCCTCAGTGGTCTATTTAGCTATGTGCAAAAACGCTGGTTTCTCAATTAATTGAAGCATCCTGCCTTAAATGCCTCTGCTGTGAAAGCCCAGGCCCGATCCCTCGGATTTCATCGGGTGGGTATTGTTGCCCTTGGGGAGAGTGCATCGGCTGATCTTCAATCTGAGCATAGATCTGGGCCGGTGGCCCTGCAAGAATGGTTAGACCAAGGCTACCAGGCCGATATGGATTGGATGGCCGACCCGCGCCGTCAGGATATTCATCGTGTTTTACCGGGGGTTCAGTCGGTGATTGCCGTGGCCTTAAACTACTACAGTCCCCACTCCCGTGCTGATGGGCCAAACCATGGCAAAATTTCCCGCTATGCCTGGGGACGAGACTACCATCGCGTCTTAACCACGCGACTCAAGGCCCTGGCCCAATGGCTCCATGACCAGGACTCTGACATTAAAACTCGTTACTACGTGGACACTGGCCCCGTCCAGGATAAGGTTTGGGCGGAGCGGGCCGGTCTGGGTTGGATTGGTAAACATAGTAATTTAATTACCCGAGATTATGGCTCCTGGGTCTTTTTAGGGGAACTATTAACCACCTTGCCCTTAGCGGGCGATCGCCCCCATGGGGAACATTGCGGAACCTGCCGCCGCTGTTTAGATGCCTGTCCAACCCAGGCCATTACGCGCCCCTTTGTTGTCGATGCCAATCGCTGTATTGCCTACCACACCATTGAAAATCGCGCCGAAACCCTGCCTGCCAGTATTAGCGATCGCCTTGAGGGGTGGGTGGCCGGCTGTGATATTTGTCAGGATGTTTGCCCCTGGAATCAACGGTTTGCCCAACCCACGGATATTTCTGATTTTGAACCCTATGCCACTAATCTGGCCCCATCTCTTCAGGAGCTTGCCCACCTCCGAGATGAAGACTGGCACAAGCGCTTTCCAGCTTCCGCCCTGCGCCGCATTAAGCCAGCCATGTGGCGACGAAATGCCCAGGCAAACCTAAATCAGGTTCCCACTCCAGAGTAAAACCGCCCTAGAGACAAATTCCTGAAAGGTCTGAATCTACCGCTTCCTGTAGTTTTAGGAGCGTACTGGTGAGGGCCTCCGCATTGATTTGATGCCAATCCACACCCCTGAAAATCGTTTGTAACCGCTCCGTAATCCGGGTGAGATCCCCAAATAAATTTTCCCGAGGTAAACCCGGCAATAGGGCCGTTGCCCCTTGATTGATGGCCCACTTACATTCGGAATCATGGACGGATTGGCGCATACCGCTCAACAGAATAACCTGTAAATCAGGGTAGGTTTCATGGTAGCGACGGCAAAAGTCATAGGGATTTGTTTTTGGCATCCCCAGATCTAGGAGTAATAGATTAGGGGCATTATGGAGGGACTCAATGTGAGCCATCACTTTTTCTAACTCAAAGTGAGAGGTTCCCCAGATGGTGGATAGGCCCTGGGAGTTGAGGAGTTCTCGCCACATTTCACCCTGGGTACGGGAGGAATGGGTCATGAGGATAAATTTGGCTTCATTATGGGTGGTTGCCGGGGGCGGGGTTCCCGAGCTAAGCCAGACAAATTCCAGTTCGGTTTCACCCACCATCATGCGATCGCCATGCTTGAGCAGGTAGGGATCAAACACCCGCTGATTATTGACAAAGGAACCGTTCATGCTTTTGTTGTCAAGAAAGTGATACCCCTTTTGCGGATCAACCCGAATGATGGAATGGTGACGGGATGCCCAGCGATCCGGGAGGACAATATCACAATCCTTGCTTCGACCAATGCTCCATTCTGGTCGTTGCGTCAGGACAATGGAACGTTGCATATAGGGAGAATGCAGTAAAACCCGAGGAACAGGTGCGGCTATGATAAGTTCCACTGGACGAACAAAACCCTTAGCACCCTGGGTTGAGCCCGTCGGTTTTTGCATTTCAGGTACGTAGGTATCAGATTTTTTAGGAGGTGATTCCATAGATCGGTATGAATTATGTCTTTATTTTAAGGATGGAGAAGCGATCGCAAGGTCTTGTCGTGTTTTTAACAAGTTATTTTTCCAGTGTACACAGCTATTGCTAAACGAGGTATCCCAAATGACGCAGTTTTGCTTAAAAGTTTAGTTCTCCTTGGGCTATTTTACTGGAATCAGCCGGGCTGTCTACGGTAGCGTTTATTGTAGATTTGGGCGTACTTTTGCGTAAGCCAACGGCAATCTTACTATGTTTCTCAATTTGGGCCATCACCTGCCGGGCCCGTTGGATCACCTCTGCCGGTAAACCCGCTAGACGACCGGCTTCAATACCATAGGAGCGATCGGCTCCCCCGGGCTGGACTTGGTGTAGAAAAATAATCTCATCCGGTAGTTCTTTGACCACGACTTGGTAATTGGCCACGTTGGTTAAAATCATCGCCAGTTCATTGAGTTCATGGTAGTGGGTAGCAAAAATGGTGCGGGCCCTGAGGGTGACCGCTAGGTATTCGGCCACGGCCCAGGCGATCGCCAGGCCATCAAAGGTGGCGGTGCCCCGGCCAATTTCGTCCAGTAAAACCAGGGAGCGATCGCTGGCATGGTTCAAAATGTTGGCGGTTTCATTCATTTCCACCATAAATGTGGATTGGCCGGTCGCTAAATCATCTACGGCTCCCACACGGGTAAAAATGCGATCGCACAGGGCCATCTGGGCCCCTTGGGCCGGTACAAAACTCCCCATCTGGGCCAGGAGTTGGATCAGACCCACTTGGCGCAGATAACAACTTTTACCACTGGCATTGGGGCCGGTCAAAATCATTAAATCCGCCAGACCCCCTAGATGGGTATCATTGGGGACAAAAAAGCCCACGGGCAAGGATTGCTCCACCACGGGATGGCGACCCTGGTGAACGTGAATCTGGCGATCCTCGGATAAGGCCGGACAGACATAACCCTGATAGATAGCCACCTCCGCCAACCCCAAGAGTACATCCACTGCGGCTACGGCCGCCGCCACCTCCCGAATCACACTGGCCTGCTCGGCCACCTGTTGGCGTAACTCTAGGAAAATTTCGTACTCTAGTTGATACAACGCCGTTTGGGCAGAGAATAGCCGGGCTTCCCGTTCCTTCAGTTCGGTGGTAATGTAGCGTTCTTCATTGGTGAGGGTTTGCTTCCGCAGATAATCCTCCGGCAGGTTTTGGGCCTTGGCCCGAGACACACTGATATAGTAGCCAGCGACTTTGGTAAAGCCCACCTTGAGGGTCGAAATCCCGGTGCGTTGCCGTTCCTGGGTCTCCAAATTTAGAAACCACTGTTGATCCTGCTCCAACTGTTGTCGCTGTTGATCCAGTTCCGGGGAGGCCCCCGGGCGAATCATCCCCCCTTCCATCAGTGCCATGGGTGGGGATTCAACGAGGGCGGCGTAGAGCCGCTCACCTAAGTGATCCAGGGCGGGGGGCACGGTAGCCAGGGTTTGGAAAAAGGGGGATGTGGTTCCCACCACAGCGGTACTTAAATCCAACAGGGTGCGAAAGGAATCCCGTAGTGCGGCCAGATCTCGGGCATTGGCCGATCCGGAGCCGGCCCGGCCCGCTAATCGCTCTAGATCATAAACATTCTGGAGATGGCGATTTAAGACCTGTCGCAGTTGGGGTTGATCCATCAGTTCTTGGATGGCCCCCTGCCTGGCTTGAATTTCTCCTAGATCTAACAGGGGTTGAAGTAGCCACCGACGCAGAAGTCGCCCCCCCATTGCTGTGACGGTGCGATCGATAGCCCACAGGAGGGAACCATGGTAGCTCCCTTCCCGGGATGTTTGGGTTAATTCAAGATTGCGGCGGGTTGAGGAATCTAAGAAAAGGTAATGGCTGAGGTGATAGGTACTCAGGGGTTGTAGGGGAATGGTTTGTTCCCGGTGGGTTTCTTCCAGATAGGTGAGGAGGCCACCAGCAGCGCGGGTAGCTAAATGGAGTGTTTCACAGCCTAGCCCCTCCAAGGAGCGGAGCTTAAAGGTTTGGAGAAGACGTTGGCGGGCCTCACTCTGGCTAAAATCCGCCGGCGATCTCAGCGTGTAGCAAAATTGGCTCGGTAATCCCTGGGGCAGAATATCTCCCCCCTCCCCAGGACGCAAGAGTCGATTGGGATCGGGAGCGTCACTGGGAAATAAAATCTCTGAGGGTTGGAGGCGGGTTAACTCCGGGGCCAGCTGATCGCGATCGCTCCCTTGGCTGGCCCGAAATTCCCCGGTGGAGACATCCGCATAGGCTAATCCCCAATGGGTTCCGGCAATCACAACCGCCGCGAGAAAATTATTCCGGCGGGGCTGCAACATTTCCGCATCTAAGACGGTTCCAGGGGTAAAAACTCGCGTTACTTCCCGCTTCACTAATCCCTGGGCCTGGGCCGGATCCTCCACCTGATCGCAGATGGCAATGGCATAGCCCTTTTCGACGAGGGAGCGACAGTACCGCTCTAGGGCATGGTGAGGCACACCGGCCATGGCCACTCGTCCCACATCCTTGCCCCCTTCCTTCCCCGTGAGAACCAGTTCTAATTCGCGGGCGATCGTGCAGGCATCCTGAAAAAAGGTTTCGTAAAAGTCACCTACTCGATAGAGCAATAGGGTATGGGGATGCTGATCCTTGATGTCGGCATAATGCTGCAACATCGGTGTCAATTGCTGGCGATCGATCTCATCGTGGCGGATCTGTAGACCGGGATTACGCCCCAAGCGGAGGGGCAGTTCATGGGTATCATTTGTTTTCATTGATGCTCAAATACGAGTCGGCCATCCTGACAATTGACCTGAATCGTATCTCCGGGAATAAACACTTCTTCCAGAATTTTGACCGCCAGGGGATTTTCAACTTCCCGTTGGATGGCTCGTTTTAGGGGCCGGGCACCATAGACCGGATCATACCCTGCACTCACAATATGCTCTAGGGCTTCTGGACTCATGGCCAGGGCAATTTTCTGATCCGCCAGTAATCCTTCCACCCGTCTCAATTGAATCAAGACAATGCGAGCGAGTTCCTCTTTGTTGAGGGAGTGGAATAAAATTAAATCATCAATGCGATTTAGAAATTCTGGGCGAAAATGTTTCTGTAGGGTCGTCATCACCCGTTTACGCATATCATCATAGCGGCTGTCATCTCCACCCAGATCTAAAATAAACTCACTGCCAATATTACTGGTCATGACAATGACGGTGTTGCGAAAATCAATGGCCCGTCCTTGGGAATCCGTTATCCGGCCATCGTCTAGGACTTGCAACAGGACATTAAATACCTCAGGATGGGCCTTCTCTACCTCGTCAAATAACACCACGGAGTAGGGCCGCCGCCGCACCGCCTCCGTTAACTGGCCGCCACTATCAAACCCCACATAGCCCGGCGGAGCCCCAATCATCCGGGAAATGGCGTGTTTTTCCATGTACTCGGACATATCAATTCGCACCAGGGCCGCGTCATCATCAAAGAGACATTCGGCCAAGGCCCGCGCCAGTTCGGTTTTTCCTACCCCTGTGGGGCCCATAAACAAAAAAGAGCCAATGGGACGACTGGGATCCTTCATGCCTGCCCGGGCCCGGCGAATGGCGGCGGCGACACTAGTCACTGCATCTTTTTGGCCAATCACCCGCTGGTGCAGATACTCTTCCAGTTGTAAAAGTTTTTGCCGCTCTGACTCTAGGAGTCGTTGGAGGGGGATACCGGTCCATTTGGCGATAATTTCAGCAATATCCGCTTCCGTGACCTGATCCCTTAAAAAGGTGGTTCCTTCGGTTTGAATTTCTAGGAGGGTTGCCTCCGTTGCCTCTAGCTCTCGCTGAAGGGTTTCCAGGCGGCCATACTTGAGTTGGGCGGCTTTATTGAGGTTATAGTCCCGTTCGGCTTGCTCAATTTGCAGTTTGACCTGATCTTCTTCTTCCTTTAAGGCATTAATTCGCTCTAGGGTATCTTTTTCCCTTTGCCATTGGCTCTCCATGTGATCTTTGCGGGGCTGAAGCTCGTTAATTTCTGCTTCAATGCGCTCCAAACGTTCCCAACTGGTGGCATAGGCGTTTTCCCGTCCGGGAATGGGGGATTTACTTAATCGTAGACTTTCTTCCTGTTTCAGGGAGAGTTTTTCCATTTCCAATTGAATGAGTCGCCGCTCGATTCCTTCTAGTTCAGAGGGTTTGGAGGTGATTTCCATTTTTAACTTGGCTGCGGCTTCATCCACCAAATCAATGGCTTTATCGGGCAAAAAGCGATCGGCTAGGTAGCGATCGGAGAGAACGGCTGCCGCCACTAGGGCCGAGTCGGTAATTTTGACATTGTGGTGAATTTCGTAGCGATCCTTGAGACCGCGCAAAATGGAAATGGTATCGTCCACGGTGGGTTGGCCAATATAGACCTGCTGAAAACGACGCTCTAGGGCCGCATCTTTTTCAATGTGTTTGCGGTACTCGTCCAGGGTAGTAGCCCCAATACAGCGGAGTTCCCCCCGGGCCAGCATGGGTTTGAGCAAGTTGCCCGCGTCCATACTGGAGTTTTGATTGGCTCCGGCCCCGACAACGGTGTGTAATTCGTCAATAAATAAAACAATCTGGCCGTCGGAATGGGTGACTTCGTGCAATACGGCCTTGAGGCGATCCTCAAAGTCACCGCGGAATTTGGCTCCGGCCACTAAGCTACCCATATCTAGGGAAATGAGTTGGCGATTTTTTAGGGATTCGGGGACATCCCCATTGATAATGCGTTGGGCTAACCCCTCGGCGATCGCCGTTTTACCTACCCCCGGTTCGCCAATGAGCACCGGATTATTTTTGGTGCGCCGTGAGAGGACTTGAATCACCCGACGAATTTCTTCATCCCGGCCAATCACCGGATCCAGTTTGCCTTTTTCCGCCTGTTCCGTTAGATCGCGGCCATATTTGCTCAGGGCATCGTAGCGATTTTCGGGATTTTGATCCGAAACTTTTTGGGCCCCGCGAATGGCAACAATGGCCTCCTCTAGGTGGGGCCGATCTAAACCGATCGCTCGGGAGAGTTTTTGACCAATGCGGCGATCGCCCGTAAACGCCAATAGAATATGCTCAACGGAAATATAGCCATCTTCGCGCCCTTGGCGTGCTTTTTCGGCATCATCCATGAGCAGATCCAGACTGCGGCCAAGATACAGCTCTGTCCCCCCCGGAACTCGAGGCTGCTGTTTGGCAAAATCCACTAATCGCTTTAGGAAGGCAGCTTCATCAATCTCTGCCCGTTCTAAAATTTGTGATGCTAGCCCCTCCTGTTGCAAGAGGGCAACCATTAAATGTTCAACTTCTAAATACTGGCTGCGAAACTCGCGGGCCACATCCTGAGACTTAACAATGGCTTCCCAGGCCTTATCAGTAAATTTGGCTGGGTCAGTGGGTTGCATGGCAAAAAACTACGGCTAAACGATGAAGAGTCCTAACAAAGGCATCAAGCTGATTATAGCGATGGACAGACAAGGGACGGAGAAATCAGACCAGGATTTTAGGCTGGGTAACGCTGACGCAGAATCAATTCGGCAATTTCTAAATCCGCTGGGGTGGTAATTTTTAGGTTGGTGTCTTCCCCGGGAACAATGTGCACCGGTAGCTCAAATCGCTCAAAGAGGGCCGCATCATCCGTCACCTGCCAATGGTGTTCCTGGGCAATCCCATGACATTCCTTCAGTTTGTGTACCGGAAATCCTTGGGGTGTTTGGGCGGCCCAAAGGGTCGCGCGATCGGGGGTTCCCGCCACCAGTCCCCCTTGATTCACGATTTTTATCGTATCTTTGACGGGGACAGCGGCAATGAGACCGGCATCGTTGTTGAGGGCTTGGGCACAGCGATCAAGAAGCTCAGGAGTTGCCAAACAACGGGCACCATCGTGAATTAAGACGCGATCGGCATCGGCGGGCAATGCCTTGAGACCATTGTGAACGGATTCTTGACGGGTAGCACCACCGGCAATAAATTCCACGGGTTTTGTCAATTGGAGTTGGGGGATTACCTCCTGCCAAGTGGGAAAATCAATCTGCTGACCAATAATTCCAATCCAAGAAATCTCTTGGGCTGCTTGAGCCGCCAAAATAGTCCAAGCGAGGAGGGGACGACCAAGGGCCTGCAACCGCAATTTATTACAATCGCTGCCCATTCTCTTGCCCATACCCGCCGCCGGAATGAGTAAATGCATGATTACGAGGGTTTGGTGAATATATTTTTACACAAATTATACGTTACTCCGTTACTCCGGTCATGGGGTAATTCTAGGGCGGATTGCCAATGCGCCAACACCAGCAAAAATAAATGTGTAAATTTTTTCAAGAAAGATTGGTATATGTGTACCTTAAGACGCTAAAATCTGTAAGTGAGCTTGGTTCAGTTGTTACTTACTTCCTATGGCGGATATTGAGGATCATATTGCTGGCAACTGGAGTGAAGACGCGATCTTGCCCCAGCCCCTTGGCCAACGCAACCGACTTGAGCGACTTCATCACTTGATTCAAACGTTTCGCATTGCCGATGAATTAGCCGCAGCAGGCTACTTGATTTCCAGCAGTGAGTTAGCGGAATTAATGACGATCAATGCCAGTGCTGTGACAAGTCGCGGAGAAACTTGGGTCTGGCGTAATTGGGTGGTTTCCAGGGTGCGTCGTGAGGGTAATCAAATTCTCTGGCAACTTGAACGCATTGAAGAAACCACTTCTAAATCTCTCTAGCGAGGCGGCCGTGGGAAAATGGCTGGGCCACCATTGGGTAGGGTTGCCCCGGTAAAATTTTCCACCTTGGCGAGGCGATCTCGCCCGCCTAATATCCCATCTAGGAGATTAACACTGGTTAAAATAGCCTGATCAAGGCGCGTCATAACTAGACTGGCATTGCTTAGATTAGCTCCGGTTAAGTTGGCACGGGTTAAATCCGCACTATTTAAGATTGCCCCAGTTAAATTGGCTCCCATGAGGTTTGCACCCCGCAGGTTCGCCCCATTCAGGTTGGCCCCACTCATATCCGCGCCCCTTAAATTTCTGCCCCGGAGATTGGCATAGCTTAGATCACAGTTGGGACAGTTACCGGTTTGGCGGAGTTGGTAAAGATCCTCAAGTTTGGCCGCTACAGCCGGAGCGATCGCCCCCGTTGCCAAAATGCCTAAAAGTGTTGTGCTAGAGATCAGCCACTGTCGAAAACGGGAGGACAGGGGAGACTGCCACTGTGCCATAGGAGTACTCATGGAATAGATGGGATTGCTTAATGCCCTGACTTCTTCAACCATACCATTGTCTCACTCGGTAGGTGAGCTTGATCAAACAGATTGGCCACGCAAATTTCTGGAGTGGGCACAACAATACTTTACCAAACTGCCGGCTAAAGACTCAAATTATCGGCAGCAGATACCATTGAACTGATTACCAGCAGCTTTCAACCGTCCGCTGTATTTGAATTGTTAGGCTCCGCGCGTTGATGCTTGAAAATCTACAATCTTGGAGCACAAACTGCTTACTGATTCTTGATCAAAAAGTTGGTCTTTGAGTTTTAAGTAGTCTCCTTTGCCGATATTGCACGCTGCCCAAAACCGAGCAACAGTAGACGGTTCCATGTTAGATGACAGAATTTGAAATCCTCCTTGTAAAACCTGTTGCTCATTTTTAACTTGGATCATCGCTACTCATCTCCAAAATAAAATGGGTTGGATTCATAACTTTCATCGTTAGCTTTGAACAACGATTGATCAAACGCTTATCACAGGTAATGAAATAATCACTGTTAACTGCTTCAGCACACGCAACTGACCATGTCTGGAAAAAGTGGACAGTGAAATTAAGCGGAAATGGGTGAAATTAGGGAGCGGTAATACTGATCCTCAAATTGAGCAGGGGATAGAAAACCGAGAGTGGAATGAAGGCGTTTACGGTTGTAGAAGACTTCAATCCATTCAACAATGGTCGTCCTGGCAATCGCCCGGTTTGGAAACACCGTGGGGTGAATCAGCTCGGTTTTTATCGTGCCGAAAAAGCGTTCAGCGACCGCATTATCCCAGCAGTTGCCCCGACGGCTCATACTACAGGCTATATTAGCTTGCCTTAGTGCCTGTTGATAGTCGTGACTGGCATATTGTGCCCCCCGGTCTGAGTGAAATAATAAACCAGCGCTTGACGGTTTCCGGTGTCCCAAGGCGGCAGACAACGCGGTCAAAACCAGTTCGGTGCGCAAATGCTCGGCAATACTTGCTGAATCTGTTGAATCATTTGGCTCAATGTCTCATTCTCCTTACCTCGGGGTGATAATGGTCGGTTGCACCAGGCATAATAGCCACTTCTCGATTGCTTTAAGACCTGGCACATCAGGCTGATGGGAAAATGTGCCTTCTGGGCATCGATTAGCTCATAGGGTCTGAACTTTCCCGTGCAAAGAAGGCTGCGGCTTTTTTTAGGAAATCACGCTCCATCTCGACCCGCTTCAAGTCTTTGCGTAATGCCGTCAGTTCCGCCCGTTCCTGCGTCGTCAATGCTCCTTGGTTGCCACCACCCTGGTCAATGGTTGCTTGTTTGACCCATTGGCGTAGGGCACTTTCTGTCAATCCCATTTCCTGGGCCACTTGGCTGATCGGCTTCCCTGACTGTTGCACAATTGCCACAGCCTGAGCTTTTTGTTCGGCAGTAAATGTTCGTCTTGGTTTTTGGCTCATTTGGACATTCTCCTTCATTGGCGACTCTTGGAGTTTGTCCACTTTTTTCAGTCAGGGTCACAGGGTCACAATATTGTTCAAAGACGGTACACGCTATAGCGTCCACCTGGAGCAGTTCGAGGCATGAAATATATGGAGTGCCTCAAGGGCACCGCGATATCGCGGCTCCAAGGGTCAAACTTCAAGAGATTGGCAACCACTACGGCTTTAGGGCTTGAGTTGAATACTGACTCAAGCAAGCTAAAGATGCTTTAGGCTGGGCAGACTTTCCCATCCCATCTGGGCACGCTGGGGCAATTGACACCGACGATGAATGAGTTTTGTGCTCCTTGTGTATCAGTTGAACCTGCAACTAATCTTTTTGTCCGCATAAAGTGACCAAGGAGCCATGCTAAAGACATGGCCGCAAAAAAGGAGTAACCCTAGAGCTACTCCTCGAATAAACCCATGTTCTAGTTCACAAATCCCTTAACGGTTAATGGTACGGGTCGTTGTCCGCTCAGTGGTTTGAGAGTTGCCATTAGGGCCAGTGCGGGTAGTCGTTTGCTGGCCATTGCCCCAAGTTCGTTCAATGGTTTGGGTATTGCCATTGGGGCCGGTGCGGGTGGTGGTTTGGTAGCCTGGCCCACCAGTACGAGTAGTTGTTTGAGAGTTGCCATTAGGGCCAGTGCGGGTAGTCGTTTGCTGGCCATTGCCCCAAGTTCGCTCAGTGGTTTGGGTATTGCCATTGGGGCCGGTGCGGGTAGTCCTTTGTTGGGCATAGCTGAGTTCCGTAACCCCTAGCACCGCCGTACTCACAATTAGGGGTAGAACTACTAGAAAACGATGACGCATTTTAGTCTCCTAAAAAATTGGTTAACGTGAGTTCGGGATAAGAGAGGGGTCGAACAGATAGGCTGAACGTGCTGAATTCTCATCCCTTTGCTTGGCCTAGGCTCAGATTAGACTAACTTGAGCATAATTGAGTTCCGCACCCTCTAGCACCGCCGTACTCATAACTAAGGGTAGCACTAGAAAGCAATGACGCATTTTAATCTCCTAAAAAATTTTGTTAACGTGAGTTCGGGATTAAGAGATGGGTCGAACAGATAGGCTGAAAGTACTGAATTTTCCCCCCTCTTCTTGGCCATTTCTCAAATTGAGCACTCTCATCACCGTTCCCCGATCAACTGCTTAGTGAACATCGTCTGTGGGCTAATTGCCTATACGCACCAACCGCAGAAGCCCTCCATTGCGATTGATCACAATTTGCTCACAGTTTCTTAACCGAACCCACGTTAGTCTAGGATCGTATTTTGATGGCAATAATCTCTGTGACTTAAATTTGCTCTGGATCAATGCCCTGGGAGCGTAGATAGGCCGCAAGGCGATCTGCTCGTTGTGTTTCTTGTTCTGCCCGTAAGGCTTCTTGTTCGGCTCGTTGAGTCTCTTGCTGTGCCCGCAAGGCTTCTTGTTCAGCCCGCTGTGTTTCTTGTTGCGCCCGGAAGGCTTCCTGTTCAGCCCGCTGCTGGGCTTCTTTTATCTGTTGAGCTAATTCAATCGTTGTCAGAAATCGCCGCCCATCGGGATAGTACACTTCTAGATCGTCTTCCCCTAGGACAAATTCAATCCCTAGGCGAGGACTACGCCAGTGATCTATCATCTCAACGGTATCTAGCCCTTGGGGAGTTCTCACCAGTATGCTCAATTCCTGGAGATCGGGATCGTAGATGTAATATTCCTCTACGCCGTGGCGATCGTAGAACTGTAGCTTTTTCACCATTTCCGTCAGTCGATTCCCAGGGGAGAGAATTTCAAACACTACCTGGGGGGTAATGCCCGCTTCTAGCCATTGTTGATAGGAGCCGCGATCGCCCTTGGGACGACCAAAAATCACCATCACGTCTGGGGCAACTCGTATATCGGGACGACCTTCTACTGGATACCAGAGTAAGTCTCCAGCTACAAAAACGTTCGGATCATTGGCAAAAAGACATTCTAGGTTTTCTTTGAGTAAAACGATCCAGCGAAACTGGCGGGTATTGTCAGCCATGGGTTGACCATCACTGTCGGGATAGTGGATCGTGGGTTCAACGGAAAGAGCCATCCGCCTTCCTCCCTAACTATGTCTTGATTGTAATAGCCTGTAATCAACTCTAGGAATTAAATTTGCTTTGGATCAATTAATCCTTGACCAATAATGTCACTGCATAGGCGGCAATACCCTCTTCCCGGCCTACGGGGCCGAGCTTTTCATTGGTGGTGGCCTTAATACTCACTTGATCCGCGGCAATTTTTAGGGTTCCTGCTAGACGATCGCCCATGGTACCTAAGTAGGGTTTGAGTTTGGGCCGCTCTGCCACAATCACTGAATCAATATTGCCCACCTGCCAACCGCGATCGCGAATTAAGGCTGCGACCTGTTCCAGCAAGACTAAACTATCCGCACCGGCCCACTGGGGATCCGTAGGCGGAAAATAATGACCAATATCCCCTAAATTCAAGGCCCCAAGTAGGGCATCCATAATCGCATGGGTCAAAACATCCGCATCACTATGGCCCAATAGACCCAGATCGTGATCCAGGCGAACCCCCCCTAGAATTAAGGGGCGATCGCGCACCAGTTGATGAATATCGTAACCATTGCCAATCCGAATTTGCGTCATGGTTATTGTTAGCTCGATGGTGGTTGGAAAAAGGGGGAAAAAGGCGCATCATCTGTAAACCGGCTGGGGGAGCGCAGGCCTTGGCGTAACTGGTTGTGGTAGTTGGGTTTGGAAATAAAATCTGCACCGAAACGAACGAGATGGGAATTAACCATCTGGACATCAAAACTCGTAAATTGCCGCGATCGCAAATGCTCGACTAACTTAACTAGGGCCACCTTCGAGCCGTTAGGAATGTGATAGAACATGGATTCACCAATAAAGACACCGCCAATGGCAATCCCTAACAGTCCCCCCGCCAATTGCTCCCCCTGCCAAGTCTCAAAACTATGGGCCCAACCCGCTTGATGCAGTTGCCAATAAACCTCCATGAGTGGCAAGGAAATCCAGGTACTCTCCCGATTGGCGTAGGCACAGCCCTCCATAACTCCAATAAAATCCCGATTAATGGCCACTTGAAACTGGTTTTGATTGAGGACTCGCCGCAGCGATCGCGGATAACAAAATCGCTCATCCAGGGGCATCATTGTGGGCAATGCACTACTATACCAGGACAATTGGCTTTCATCGTCCCCATCGGCCATCAGAAAAAAGCCCTGGGCATAATGGTGAAGGATCCCTTTAATTCCTATGTTGGGATTAAACCCGGCATAAAAGTTAAAGGGGCAAAACATGACATTATCCTAGGCCCGCCACTTCACCTTAGGTAAGATATGCTCTTGATCAACTCGATCCTTATACTTAATAGCAAAGTTTAAGAGGGAATCAATGAGGGAATCCGAGAGATAGTGGGGTTGTAGCCCCAGATCAAGGAGCTTGGTATTCTTGGCATTGAAATAATGCTCTTCCAGTTCCACCCGTGGGTTTTCCAGGTTATTAATCTCTACTTTTAGACCGAGATCCTTACCCGCCTCCTGCACCTTCAGGGCTAATTCTGCCACACTGAATTGCTCGGTAAATTGGTTGAGGACTCGGAATTCCCCTTGCTTGGCAGGCTCGGCGATCGCCAGTTCAATACAGCGCACCGTATCCCGAATATCTAAGAATCCACGGGTTTGACCGCCCGTGCCATAGACCGTCAAGGGATGGCCGATCGCCGCCTGAATACAGAAACGATTCAGGGCCGTACCAAATACACCGTCATAGTCCAAGCGATTAATTAAAAGCTCATCCATGCCGGTTTCTTCCGTTAGCACGCCATAGACTACCCCCTGGTTCAAGTCCGTGGCCCGTAGGCCCCAAATCCGACAGGCAAAATGGATATTATGGCTATCGTGTACCTTGCTCAGGTGATAGTAACTACCGGGCTGTTTGGGATAGGGTAGAGTATCCTTGCGGCCATTGTGCTCAATGGTGATGTAGCCTTCTTCAATGTCAATATTGGGGGTACCATACTCACCCATCGTGCCCAATTTCACCAGATGGCAGTCGGGAAAATGCTCGTGGATGGCATAGAGGAGATTCAAGTTGCCAATCACATTATTTTGTTGGGTCAAAACGGCGTGTTCCCGATCAATCATCGAGAAGGGGGCCGAGCGTTGCTCACCAAAATGAACAACGGACTGGGGTTGAAAGTCCAGCATCGACCGTTCTAAAAACTCGTAGTTGCAAATATCGCCCACGTATAGGCCAATGTCTTTGCCGGTCAAGTCACGCCACCGCCGCAGACGATACTGGATCGGCGCGATCGGGGTGAGAGTTTCGACACAGAGCTGGGCATCCCAATGCCGGCGAACCAAGCTATCGAGAATTGCTACCTCATGGCCATGATTTGCTAGATATAGGGCCGTAGCCCATCCACAATAGCCGTCGCCGCCAATTACTAGGACTTTCATGCTAACAGTGCTGAAATCAATAAAAAGTAAAAAACGCCGTTTACGAGAACCGGCCTAGCTACCACGTTACCAGTAAGGGTGTCACTCATTAAAACTTAGTCGGTAGAAAATGTGCATTTTTTATTTTTTATACTTAATGCTCACATGTCTACAGGAATCTACCCTAATTCACACCTTAGGGGTCGATTTGACCTTAAAGGCCAGACCACAGCCACAGGTTTGCTGGGCATGGGGATTATGAAAGCGAAAGGCCCCACCCATTAAGTCTTCGATATAGTCGAGCTTGAGACCCCGTAGCAGGGATAATTGGGCCGTTGGTAGGGCGATCGCCCAGCCTTGGCTCTCCACCATGGTTTCTGTGCCAGTCAAATGACTAACAAACCCCAGGGCATAACTGTAATCACCACAGGTACTTGGCTCTAGGTTGATGTGGAGAATGGCAGATTTTTGACCCGTGGCATCTTGGGCCTGAAGACGTTGCAATTCTTGGGCTGCCGCTGGGGTAAGGTCAATCATGGTGGACTCAGAAATGTTTATTTACCGGGGAAATGTTGTTTATCGGGGTTGCCAAAAAATACCAATACCGTTGCTGACGCGGGTGGTGGTTACCGAATGGCGATCCAGGAGTTGTCCCCCCATATACATAGCCGTGGAACTTCCCCCATCTAAATTCAGGGCATTCACCAGGCCCATTTGCCGCAGAATTTGAGTCCATTCCGCCAGGGTGGGGCCCGGGCCACCGACGCGATTGTGGGTTGTCACCAATAAAATCGTACCATTCCCTAATTGGCCGATGGCACTACGGGGAGCGGCCTGGGTTGCTAGTCCACCCCCAAACTGTTCAGCGGCAGCATTTAGAACCACCTGACCCCGATCAATCAATAGGGGCCCCGCCCCAGCAATATAGGGAAAGGCGTTAAATTCCGGTGGATTTGCAGTTGTTTGAATTTGCACCGTGGCTCCATTGGCAAAGGCACCTAGGACTGAGTTGTAGCTGCGGGCCACTAAAAGCAGACCATCCTGGGGAATGGCTAGGGTTTGGGGGCGTTGACTACTCACCGCTTGCTGACCCATGACCCGATTATTGCGTACCGTAATCACGGTTTCATTTCCCGTTTGCGGGCTGTAGCTGGGGCCCCAGGCAGGAGTATAGAGGGCTAAACCCGCTTGGAGGTAGCCGCTATTGAACGTGACAATGGGATAGGAACCGGTGGGTGTGGATACGGTTTGTTGCAAGAAAAGTCGCCCGACCCGGGTTTGACCCTGATCATTCCAGGCGATCGCCCCCCGGTTGAGGATCGGCCCAGAAATCCAATTGCCCTGATCCCGAATGGCACCCAAGGGCATCTGGCGATCGCGGTTAAAAAAGCCAGCATTGATCACCGCCGCACTCTGCCAGCGTTGGGCCATATCCGCCAAGGAACTAATCCCCACCAAGGTGGTTGGGCTAAACCAAATGGGTCGGAGGGACAACCCCGGTTGCTGCGGATTGACCGCTAAAACACTCACCGGAAATTGACGGGGGCCAAGGGTCACGGTTTGCTCTTGCCAACGCAGGCCGGGGGCCCACGTAATACTCCGATTTGCTGGGGCATCATTGCGAAAATCCACCACGAGGCGAGGCGGATCTGCGAGCATGGTGACATCGGGGCGGGTTGTCCCCGGAATATCTCGCTCGATCACGGTACGATTCGTGGCTGTAGAAATTTTGGTGTTAGGAAGGGCCGTTAAGCTACCGCTGGCTTCAATGGTGAGGCCAAATTGACGGGGGGTGGTACTGGTGCGACTAAAGGTTAAACGGCTAATGTGCCACGGCGTAGCCCGATCCAGATCAAAGACCCAGCGATCGCCCCAGGGTTGTCGGCCCTGTCGCCACCCTAAAATTCGTGCTGGTGGCGGCGTAATGCGCAGGGTTTGTCCCTGGTGGTTCACCTGCCATTGCTGACTTTGAATTAAATCACTCACATCCAAATAGCGGTACATGCCATTGGAACTAAATCGAGTCGCTAAGGTTAGGGGTTGATCCTTGAACCAAAGCACAGGCTGTTGATTAGGGTCATTGGTGTCTTGGAGCAATACCCCAAAACGAGTTGCCAGTCCGCCATCACTAATGCCGGTGACGGTTTGCCCTTGGTTATTCGTCCATTGGCTCCAGGCAATCCCATAATCGCGGCCATTCAGGTTAATTTGATTTCCCTGGCGAGTCTGGGCCACCCCGGCCATTCCCTGGAAAAGAACCAAACCCACCGTCAGAATGCTAGACACCCATGGTCGAAAAAAGATCATGACAACCCTAATTACTTAACTAAACCATTAACTCATCATTAACTAAAACTAATGATCAATTTTAGGCCCGTAGAGTTCCATCACCCGATGAAGGGATAGGCGGGATTGGGCCGATAGAGTTAAGGGGGATAGATGACCCGCTTGGAGATGATCGGTGGCCGCACAACCAATCATGGCAGCATTATCGGTACATAACCTCAGGGGCGGGAAAATTAGGCGAATTCCCAGGGGTTCGGCGGCCCGTTGTAGGCTCTGGCGTAAACCACTGTTGGCAGCGACTCCGCCACCAATGGCCAGGGTGGAAAAATGATGATCCACCGCCGCAGCGATCGCCCGTTTGGTTAGGGCTTTGGCGACAACGGCCTGAAAACTAGCGGCAATATCGGCCACAGGAAGCTCTCCCTCTAGTTTGAGTTTGGCAACTAAGCGAGTGACGGCGGTTTTGAGACCACTGAAACTAGAATCGTAGGGATGGATTTTTCCCCCTGGCAATGTAATCGAACCCTCCGGTAGGGGAAAAGCCTGGGGATTACCGGTTTGGGCCAGGCGATCGATTAAGGGCCCCCCCGGATAGCCCAACCCCAATAGTCGCGCTACCTTATCAAAGGCTTCCCCCGCCGCATCATCCCGGGTTTGTCCCAAAATCTCGTAGTTACCGCAGCCGAGAACAGCAATGAGACTGGTGTGACCACCGGAGACTAGCAGACAGAGAAAGGGTGGCTGTAATCCCGGCTCTGCTAAGTAGGAGGCGTAAATATGACCTTCCAGGTGGTGGATCCCCAACAGGGGCTTGCCATGGATCAGGGCCAGGGTTTTTGCAGCCATCACCCCCACCAGCAGCGATCCAACCAATCCAGGAGCACAGGTGACGGCAATGCCATCAATGGCTGACCAATCTAGGTTTGCTTCCCCTAGGGCCGCAGTGATGACAGGGTTGATCGTTTCTAGGTGCTGCCGCGCCGCCACCTCTGGAACCACACCACCGTAGGGACGGTGGGCCGCAATTTGGGAGGCGACAATGTTACTTAAAATTTGGCGATCGCACACTACAGCAGCAGCGGTTTCATCGCAACTGGTTTCAATAGCTAGAACGGTTTTTGGAGGCGTTGCAGATTCACCCATAATGGATAGTCTAGCAATCGAGGGTCAAACCCCACATAAACCCAATTCCGCCCGGAAGTTATTTTTGCTCCACGGTCTTTGATAAGATCAAAGGTGTTGTAAACACTGATCCCCATGTCTTCAGCGGTTGAATCCCCCACATTTGATCTAGCAGCCCTCAACCACGAATTTGAAGGTGCCGAGCCACGGGCTGTTTTAGCCTGGGCCGTCGAGCATATTCCCCAGGGGCTTGTGCAAACCAGTGCCTTTAATGTGGATGATTTGCTGATTACGGATCTACTCTATCGAGATTTGCAGCCGGCGATCCCGGTTCCCGTTATTTTTCTGGATACCCTCTACCATTTTCCAGAAACCCTGGTTCTGGTGGAGCAGGCCAAGGAACACTACAACATGAATCTCCAAGTTTATAAAATGCCCGATATTGATAGCCGCGAAGCCTTTGTAGCTCACTATGGCGAAGCCCTTTGGGATACCAATGTGGAGCAATTTCACCATGTCACCAAAATTGAACCCCTGATGCGGGGCCTGGCAGAACTGAATACGGTGGCCTGGATTACGGGGCGGCGACGGGATCAGGCGGTGACTCGCGCAGAAATGCCCTACTTTGAACTGGATAAACTGGGGCGGCTGAAAATCAATCCCCTCGCGGCCTGGACCCGGAAGCAAACCTGGGCCTATGTGGCTGAACACAGCATGATCTATAATCCCCTCCACGATCGCGGCTATGCCAGTATTGGGGATGAACCCTTGACAACGCCTGTGGGCGAAGGGGAAGACGAGCGGGCCGGCCGCTGGCGGGGGAGTGGTAAAACCGAGTGCGGCATTCACATCTAGCATTTGAGAGTTTTTTGTTTCCCGCCTAACCCGTTCACTGCTCATTGAATCCCCCATGGAACACCCATGTATTTTCAAGATGTCATTGCCACGCTGCAACAGTTCTGGAGTCAGCAGGGCTGCTTAATTGTCCAGCCCTACGATATTGAAAAGGGGGCCGGTACCAAAAGTCCCCATACCTTTTTGCGGGCCTTGGGGCCCGAACCCTGGGCCGTAGCCTACGTTGAACCCTGTCGCCGTCCTGGGGATGGCCGCTATGGCGAAAATCCCAATCGCTATCAGTACTACTACCAGTACCAGGTCTTAATTAAACCATCTCCAGATAATATTCAAGATGTGTATCTAGCGTCCCTGGTGGCCCTAGGCATTCGTCCAGAGGAGCATGATATTCGCTTTGTGGAAGATAACTGGGAAGATGCGGCGGTGGGGGCCTGGGGGGTGGGCTGGGAAGTCTGGCTCGATGGTATGGAAGTGACCCAGTTTACCTATTTTCAGCAGTGTGGCGGTTTAGATTGTCGGCCGGTGTCCATTGAAATGACCTACGGGTTAGAGCGATTGACCATGTATTTGCAAGGGGTAGATGCGATCGCCAAAATTGTCTGGAATGAGCGGTTGACCTACGGCGATGTGCATTTACAGGGGGAAATCGAACAGTCTACCTACAATTTTGAGGCTTCGGATCCAGAGCGGCTCTTTAGTTTATTTAGTCTCTATCAACAGGAGGCAGAACAACTCCTAGAACGGGGTCTTGTCCTGCCGAGTTTGGATTACGTCTTAAAATGCTCCCACAGCTTTAATTTACTGGATGCCCGGGGGGTAATCTCCGTGGCGGAGCGAACGCGCTATATTGGCCGCATTCGGGGTTTGGCGCGGCAAGTGGCCCAACTGTACGTGCAACAGCGTCAGACCTTAGGATTTCCGTTACAACCGACCTCTTAGCCCCTCTTGCCTATGCTATCGGACAATCCCCAGGAACGAGTGATTTGGCTGCGGGAGCGGACGGCCTTGGGCAATTTACCGGAACCGGCCCTGCGGGCGATCTCCGCCGAACTCACCCCTAAACCCTTGGTGGAAAATGACCCTCTCCTAGAGATGGGGGAACTCCCCACGGCCATTTATCTCCTGGAATCGGGGTATCTAAATGCCATGGATGGAACTGGGCTGCACAGCTATTGTTTCTTACCGGGCAGTGCCATTGGCTTAGGGGAAGTGCTGCTGAACCAAGGGTCAGCCCTAGTGGTCAAGGCCAGCAGTTCCGGTCAAGTTTGGGCCGTGCCCGCATCCCTGATTAAAACCCTGGCCCAATCCTATCCCGAACTCTCCCAAACCCTGGTGCAGCAGTTAGCCCAATCGGTGTCCCAGTTAACGTCCCAATTAACCATTGAGCAGGAACGCCAGGAGAACCTGCGCCCCTATCTCGTTCCCCGGGCCAAACGGGGCATTATTGGTAAAAGTCGCTATGCGGTGCGGCTGCGTCAACAGATCAAGGATGCCGCCAAAACCGATGGCACAATCGTGATTTTTGGGGAACCGGGGTTAGAAAAAGATAATATGGCCGCTCTGATCCATTTTGGCTCTAGCCGTCGTCGTCAGCCGATGATTGCCATTGATTGCAGCAAAATGCAGGAAAGCGGCGCGGAACTCTTTGGCCGACAGGGGGGGAAACCGGGCCTCTTGGAATGGGTGGGGCAGGGCACGGTGCTATTGAATAATGCCCAGGATCTGCCGGAAAATCTGTGGCCGCAAGTTCAAACCCTGGTTAGTGAAAAAACATTTCTGGCCGTGGGGGTCAGTGAACCCAACCCACCCCGGAAAACCTGTCAGGCACGAATTTTAATTACCGCAGAGAAAGTGCTTCCCCAACTAGAGGGGCCCCTGGCGATGACGATCAAAGTGCCTCCTTTGCGGGTGCGAAAAACGGATTTGCAAAGTCATGGGGAATACTACATTAGTTTGATCTGCCGGGCCCGTTCCTGTCCCCGCTTAACTTTAACGCCAGAGGCGGTGCGACGGCTGCAAAGCTATGATTTTCCGGGAAATTTACGGGAGCTAGAGGCCCTAGTGGAGCGAGCGATCGCCCAGCGGGGAGAAGCAACGGAACTCACCGAAGAAGTTTTTTGGGCAGCGGAAACAAAAAAACGCCGCTTTCGGGTCAATCTCCTGAATATGTACCCCCAGTTTCGCTATTTTCTCAAAAGTCCCTGGTGGCCGACCCGGATTAACTATGGCCTGGTGTTGTGGTTGTTTGCGGTGGTGGTGGCAATACTCTTCATTGGCCCCCAACAACGGCCCGATAATGTCGCCCTTAATCTCTTTTGGTGTTGGTGGTGGCCCCTCATCCTCTTAGGATTTCCCTTTGTGGGGCGGCTCTGGTGTGCGGTGTGTCCCTTTATGATCTACGGCGAAGTCGTCCAGAAACTCTCCCTGTGGCTAGTGCCGCGATCGCTGAAGGGGTGGCCACGCCAACAGGCGGAAACCTGGGGGGGCTGGTTCCTATTTGGCTTGTTTGCCCTCATTTACCTGTGGGAAGAACTGTGGGATCTGCCCAATACCGCCTATCTGTCCAGTTGGCTGCTGCTATTAATTACGGGTGGGGCCGTGATCTGCTCCCTGATTTTTGAACGTCGCTTTTGGTGCCGCTATCTCTGCCCCATTGGTGGCATGAATGGGCTATTTGCCAAATTGGCGATGACGGAACTGCGGGCGGAGCAGGGAACCTGTTCGGCGGAATGTACCACCTATCAATGCTATAAGGGTGGCCCCGCCAAGGGGGAAGGGTTAGAAACCAATGGCTGTCCTCTCTATTCCCATCCGGCCCAACTGGCGGACAACCGGGACTGTGTGTTGTGTATGACCTGCCTCAAGGCCTGTCCCCATCGCTCCGTGGAAATTAATTTGCGGCCCCCCGGCATTGAACTTTGGACGACCCACATTCCCCGCAGCTATGAAGTGGCGTTGCTCCTGTTGCTTTTAGGGGGGGTTTTCCTGCATCGCTTGCCGGAACTGAATGCTCGCCTCGATATCAATTTGCACCTGGATGCCTTTTGGCCCCATGCCGGGGTTTCCCTGGCGGTGTTGGTGATTGCGGGGATGATTCCCCTGATCTCTGGGGCGATCGCCCGTGAACTGTCCCCTAGTCTCAAATCCCGTTCCTTTTTAGAGTTAATGTACGGCTTTTTACCCCTCGTCTGGGCCGGTAATTTAGCCCATTACATTCCTATGGGGTTGGGGGAAGCGGGGCGACTTTTACCCGTGACCTGGGCAACCTTGGGGTTCCATGGCGAAGGTTTACCCATTTTAGTGGCCCATCCGGCGGTGATTGCCTTTTTACAGGGGGTAACACTGATTCTGGGATTAGGACTCAGTATGGTTTTGACCCATAAAATTGGCCGTCAATCTCTCCTTAAACTTTGGCCCTACCACACCGGGGCGATCGCCCTGATGGTGGGCTGTTGGTGGCTCATGTTAGCCTAGAGAAAGAAAAATTAAACCCAGGGATTCATGACCATTTTTGAAGGCACATTTCAGCTTGGCGGCCATCCCCACTTTGCCATTGTTATTTCCCGCTTTAACGATCTCATTAGCACCAAACTCCTAGAGGGCTGCCAAGATTGCCTCCGCCGCCATGGGATTGATCCTACCCCTGATGGCCCACAGGTGGACTATGCCTGGGTTCCTGGGAGTTTTGAAGTGCCCTTGGTGGCCGGTCAGTTGGCCGCTAGTGGTCGCTATGCGGCGGTTATTTGTCTGGGGGCGGTGATTCGGGGCCAGACGCCCCATTTTGACTACGTGGCCGCCGAAGTCACCAAGGGCATTGCCTCCGCCTCAATGCAAACGGGAGTCCCCATTGTCTACGGCATTTTGACGGCGGATACGATGCAGCAGGCCCTAGAGCGGGCCGGTATTAAAAGTAATAAGGGCTGGGACTACGCCCTCAATGCCATCGAAATGGCCAGCCTGATGGAGAAACTGCACCAAGCTAAACCGTTGCCGAAATCGTAATTCTGCCTAGGCGATCGCCCGTCGGTATCGCTCCTCGACGATGGGCCAATTCACCACATTCCACCAGGCCTGTAGGTAGTCATCCCGGCGATTACGGTAGGTGAGGTAGTAGGCGTGTTCCCATAAATCGTTGCCCAGCAGGGGAATGGCACCATCCATTAAGGGGGAATCCTGGTTTGGGGTAGTGAGAATTGCTAACTGCTTTGCCGGAGTCACCACAAGCCAAACCCAACCACTGCCAAATTGCCCTAATCCGGCCCCGTTAAACTGCCCTTGAAAGTCCTGAAAACTAGAAAAAGTCTCGGCGATCGCCCCCCCTAATTCCTGGGAGGGTTCACCGCCACCCTGGGGACTCATACTCTGCCAAAAGAGACTATGATTGGCGTGGCCGCCACCATTATTCCGCACGGTTTGGCGAATTGAACTGGGTAAATAGGAAATTTTTGCCATCAAGTCTTCAATGGCTAGGTTCTGCCACTGGCGGTATTCTGATAGGGCGCGATTTAGTTTTTTGACGTAGCCAGCATGGTGTTTATCATGGTGAAACCGCATTGTCTCGCCATCAATATAGGGTTCTAGGGCATCGTAGTCGTAGGGCAGGGGCGGTAATTCGTAGGAGCCGCTGGCCGGTTCAGCAGCAACGGGACGGCTACCCAACCCCCAACTGAGGGTCGTAATGCCCAAAAGAGCTAAGGTGCGGCGACGAGTCAGCAAAACCATAGTGACAACCTGGGGACGGAACGCTTAGGATCTTAACGTTGAACCCAATCCTCTCACCACCATCCCCATGACCCACCCCAATCCCTTTCTTGCCCTAGACTACGAACCCGCCGTTCAATCTCTGGGGGAAGCCTATGCCGATGAGGTGGTGGCCGCCGAATTTCCCCAGCACCTTCTCCGCTTTCGCAATGATGACCTCCTGCCCCAGATTGGCCTCAACCCCTCGGATGTGGCAGATGGGGATTTTATTCAGGCCTTTGGTAAATTTGAACAGCGGATGCCCCTATTGGCCCTGCGCTACCACGGTTATCAGTTTGGCGAATACAATCCTCGCCTGGGGGATGGCCGCGGCTTTCTCTATGGTCAGGTGTGGGGAACCGATGGGGAACTGTACGACTTTGGCACGAAGGGATCGGGGACAACCCCCTACTCCCGGGGTGGGGATGGGCGATTGACCTTAAAGGGGGGCGTGCGGGAAGTATTGGCCGCAGAAATGTTACATCGCATGGGGGTGCGAACCTCGCGGTGCTTAAGTTTGATTGAAACGGGGGAAGAGTTATGGCGCGGGGATGAACCGTCACCCACTCGATCCTCGGTGATGATTCGCTTTAGCCGCTCCCATATTCGCTTTGGTACCTTTGAGCGATTAAATGCCATTGGTCGCCCCGATTTGATCGGGCCCTTACTGGATCATGTGATTCATTATTACTATGGTGATTTGGTGGCGATTGCTGATAAAAAAGAACGCTATTTACAGTTTTACGATCGCCTTGTTCAACGCACCGTAGACTTAGTCGCCCAATGGACCGCCGCTGGCTTTTGCCATGCCGTTTTGAATACCGATAATATGTCGATTACTGGGGAAAGTTTTGATTACGGCCCCTATGCCTTTATTCCCACCTATGATGCTGGTTTTACCGCTGCCTATTTTGATTACTACGGCCGCTATAGTTACGGCAACCAACCGGGGATTTGTGAGTGGAATTTAGAAATGTTGCAGCGACCCCTAGCGGAAGTCATGCCCCTAGAGGGGATGCAGGCCATTTTGAAAAATTTTGGCGATCGCTTTCACCGATCCTACGCCCAACGGATGCTAGAGAAATTGGGTTTTCCCCATCTCGCCCCAGAACAGGGCATTAATCTCGTGCGCCTAACGGTGGATTTTCTATTACAAACCCAGGTGAGTTATCCTGGCTTTTTTGGGGAACTCCGCCGCCAGTTTTCGCCCCTCTGGTTAACGGACGTGGGCCATATTTTTAGGGATACCGCCTTCTTCACGCCAGAGCAACAAACCGCCCTTCTGCCCTGGAAACAGGCCTATTATCAATGCCTACAATCCCTAAGCAATAATTCCGATAACGGCGATCGCACCGTTACCCATACCCTGAAAACCTATAACCCCTTTGTTGTGATCCTCCGCCCAGAAATTGAGGCGGTCTGGGAGGAGATTACCCATAATGATAACTGGCACCCTTTCCAGAACTTGCTCGATAAAATTAAAGCCTAGAATTCGGGGGCATCCCATTAAATAAATCTTTTCATTTTTTCTTGATCTATGGGGCTGATCTATGGGTCTATGTCTGACAGTTGTACGCTCTCTATGGAGTAATCTGCCCCCTCTAGCATTACGGTGGTAATGACCGCGTAGGCATCAACCCAGGCTTGCTTTACCTCTGGAGTCCACGCTTCACCGGCTAGGTTGGCCAGGGTTTTGAGCAGAGAACTACCCACCATGGGGTAATGCTTGGGTAGCACACCATAGCTGACATGGCGAGTGCCCAATCCGCGCAGCGCATTAGTTAATTGCTCACTATCGCGGAGATTGGCTACCACAAATTTTAGAGATTTCAAGAGGTGATCCCCCTGTTGATCCATAGCGGTGTTGGCAAACAAGGGCCGAACTTCGGGGTAGTCGGCAAAAAGATGGCCATAGAAGGCAGCTGGAAAATCCTGATTGGAATCTTGAACAAGCTGAAAACTCGTCTGTAGCACTTCAATATTTAGAGTCAATGTTAAACCTGGAATTTAATAAGGGTGTTCTGTTAAATCACTGGCTTAGTTCACTGTCAATACATCCAATGTATTGCGTCAATATATCATATCCAATATATTTCGTGGGATATACCCGCTTGAATTAGATTTCAATTAGATTCGGAACTGGGGGATAGGAGGTGTTGCTCGATCGCCAGGCGGACTAACTCGGCTCGATTATGGGCCTGGGCTTTTTGGAGTAAATTGCTCACATATTTTTCAATGGTACGGGCACTCAGATGGAGGCGATCGCCAATTTGGGCATTGGAGAGGCCCTCTGCCAAAAGATTGAGAACCTGCCGTTCCCGTTCTGTTAATTCCAGGGCTGGATAATCCGTAGACACCGTACTAGGATGCTCCTGGGGACGTTGATGCCATTGGGACTGTTGGGACTGAATGAGTTGGGAACGCTCCAATAAATTACGGACGACCGCCGCCAACTCTTCCAAATGAAAGGGCTTGGATAAATAACTATCGGCCCCCATTTGATAGGCCTGAATCCGTTCTTCCACTTGGGTGCGGGCCGTTAAATAAATCACGGGTAACAGGCGCAGGGCCGGTTGCTGTCGCACTTGACGGACGAGCTCAAAGCCATTCATCTGGGGCATGGCAATATCCGTCACCAGTAAATGGGGCTGATAGCGACGAATCATCTCTAGGGCCTCCGAACCATCCGCAGCCGTCAGGCAAAAATAGCCCATGGATTCTAGGTAGCCACTGACAGATAAACGAATGCCCGGCTCATCATCCGCAATGAGTAATGTCAAGGCCATGGCTGGCTTACGCCTCTCCTAAACCACAAAATCGCTCTACACAACGGATAAATAATTCAACGCCAATCCCTAGGGCCGTTTCGTCGAAGTCAAAGCGGGGATGATGGTGGGGAAAGTCCATGCCCAGATTACTATTGGCGGATCCCAGAAAAAAATAACATCCCGGTACAGCCTGTAAGAAAAAGGACATATCCTCCGCCGCCATGGTTTGGCAGTGGGGAGTGACTCCGGCGGGTAGTTCCATCACTGTTTCCGCAACGGATTGCACTAAATTGGCCATTTTGACATCATTCACCGTTGCAGGATACAGGCGCGTATAGTTGAATTTGTACCGTGCCCCATGGCTTTGGCAGACCCCGGCAATGACCTGTTCAATCCGGGTGGGTAGCCATTCCCCCAAGTCTGGATTGAAGTATCGTACCGTTCCACAGAGATTGGCCGTATCCGCAATCACGTTTTTGGCCGTACCCGCATGAACCGAACCAATGGAAATAACGGCGGTTTCTAGGGGGTCAACATTACGGGAAACAATGGTGTGCAGGGCCGTGATCACCTGGGCAGTGACTAAGACCGTATCAATGGTGTGCTGGGGTAGGGCACCATGGCCCCCTTTGCCAATAATTTGACATTCAAAGAACTCGGCGGCAGCCATCATCGGGCCACTGCGAACCCCCACCGTTCCCAAGGGCAAAAAGTTCCATAGGTGTAGGCCAATGATGCCATCTACCTTGGGGGCATCCAGAACCCCCGCCTCAATCATCGGTTTGGCTCCTCCAGGCCCTTCCTCGGCGGGTTGGAAAATAATTTTAATGGTTCCGGCAAAATTGCGATGTTCCGATAAATATTTGGCAGTGCCTAGGGCGATCGCCGTATGACCATCATGGCCACAGGCGTGCATCACCCCCTCGTGTTGGGAGCGGTAGGGGACTTGATTTTCCTCGGTGACGGGTAGGGCATCCATATCGGCGCGAATCCCTAGAACCGGCCCTGGGCGATCGCCGGGAATAATGGCCACAATTCCGGTTTGCGCCACGCCAGAACGATGGGAAATGCCCCACTGGGTCAACTTTTGACTCACAAATTCCGCAGTGAGATGTTCCCGAAAACCTAATTCGGGGCGTTGGTGGAGATGCCGCCGCCATTGCACCAGATCTGCTTGTAGGGCTTGAACGGCAGGTCGGAGCCGACAGGTTAGCTCAGGTAAATTAAAGGGCATTGATTTTTGCGGGGTGATTCCTCTCTAGGCTAACCTGTTCCCTGGGTAGATTCAAGATCGACCCTAGGAATTGTTGATAGCCTTGGCTTTCGCTGTATCCTTGGATTTCATGGATTTACCGGCGGGGGCAATATGGAGTTCCTTTAATTGCTGGGCATCCACGGAGGCAGGGGCACCAGTCAATAGACAGCGGGCCTGCTGGGTTTTCGGGAAGGCAATGGTATCCCGAATCGACTCTTCTCCGGCCAGGAGCATAACCAGGCGATCTAGGCCGTAGGCAATGCCCCCATGGGGCGGGGTGCCGTACTCAAAGGCCTCCAGTAAAAAACCAAATTTATCTTGGGCCTGATCGGATTCAAGGCCAATGGTTTCAAAGACCTGCCGCTGAATATCCGGCTGATGGATCCGCAGGCTGCCTCCCCCCACTTCATAGCCGTTATACACTAGGTCGTAGGCTTGGGCCCGCGCCGTTTTTAGATCCCCTAGGTCATTGGGATGGGGGGCCGTAAAGGGGTGGTGCAGAGCTTCTAGGCGTTTTTCATTGCTATTCCACTCAAACATAGGAAAATCCACAATCCAGACTAGATTGAGTTTGTCCGAATCAATTAAATTAAATTCTTTACCAATCACCTGGCGGAGGCGATCCAGGGTTTTATTGACCGTTGCTGTTTCCCCGGCCCCAAAGAGGAGGAGATGGCCGGGTTTCGCGCCAGTTCGCTCCAGAAGAGTTGCTTTTTGCTCTGGGCTAAGGTTATCTTTAATGGCTCCAATGGTATCGATTTCGCCCTTTTCCCGGACTCGGATGTAGGCTAACCCCTTTGCTCCAGCGGTGGTTGCTTCCTGGAAGAGGTCTCCGCCGGGCTTAATCCGCACATTGGAAATGCGATCATTGCCGTCCGGGATGGGCAAAATTTTCACCGTGCCACCACTGGCGATCGCTCCGGTAAAGACCTTAAAACCGCAATCCTTCAGCAGATCCGATACATCCACTAATTCCAAACCAAAGCGGGTATCCGGTTTATCCGTACCATAGCGATCCAGAGCCTGGGCGTAGGTGAGGCGGGGGAAGGGTCGGGGCAACGTAATCCCCTTCACATCTTGAAAGACTTGGGCCATGAGGGCCTCATTTAAGCCGAGGATCTCCTCCTGATCCATAAAGCTCATTTCCATATCCAGTTGGGTAAATTCCGGTTGGCGATCGGCCCGCAGGTCTTCATCGCGAAAACAACGGGCAATTTGATAGTAGCGATCGCACCCCGCCACCATGAGCAGTTGCTTAAACAGTTGGGGGGATTGGGGCAAGGCAAACCATTCCCCTGGATTGACCCGACTCGGCACTAAATAATCCCTGGCTCCCTCTGGGGTTGAGCGGGTCAGGATTGGGGTTTCCACCTCCATGAAGTCAGCCTGATCCTCCAGAAATCGCCGCAGCGATCGCACCACCTGATGGCGGAGGCGGAGGTTATGGGCCATCCGCTCCCGGCGCAGATCTAAGTAGCGAAACCGCAGCCGTAGTTCTTCCCGCACTGTCTCTGGTTCTGCCGTGGAAATGGGAAAGGGCAACTGCTGATGCACCCCATTCAACACCTCGATCTGCTCGGCATAAATCTCAATTTCCCCCGTGGCCAACTTGGGATTGAGGGAGTCCTGGGGGCGTTGACTCACCTTGCCGGTAATTTTCACCACATACTCACTTCTGAGCCGCTCCGCCTGGTCATAGGACGCGGGAGTACGCTGCGGATCACTGACAATTTGAACAATGCCTCGGCGATCGCGCAGATCAATGAAAATGACCCCACCGTGATCCCGTCGGCGATCGACCCAACCACAGAGGCTAACGGTCTGACCCAGATCGGCTAAACTGACTTCGCCGCAGTAATGCGTCCGCATAGGAGATATAACGTCAATAAATAAATAACACTAAAGCCTTACCATTGTAGCGGCACAGTTCCCAGGATTTGACATCAAGCATGAAAGTTGGCGATCGCCCCAATGAGTCATCACCCTAGCAAACGTCCTGGAAAAGTTCATTAATATAGATGAAAACTTCGATTAAGAAACACTACGAAAATGCTACAAAATTTAATATTTTCAATTCTCTAGAAATCACCCTAATCCGTGCAAATACCGAGGTTAACCATCGATTTAGTCACTAGGATTAAGGAATAGTAACGCAATTACTACATTCAGTAACGTTTTAGTGCTTTTGACCGGGGTGATCGGCAATGATAAAGGAATAGATGGAATTCTAAGGTTCAAGGAATGGGCTTGTCTGCTGTTTAAGCCAATCTAGTTAAGTCAATCTAGAGTTGGGACAGTCTTTGCCAGTTTGTAACTAATTGTCACAGATACCATGTCAGAAAACAGAGATTACGAGCTGCCCTGAAAATTTCCAATTTGTTTCTGATTTAACAAAAGCTCTATGGCTTATTTTCTAAATTTACCCCTGAGTTCAGTATGAGTGGAGTACCCTAATGACCGTCGCAACATCTCGTCCCGCTGTTAAAACCCCCGGTGGCGATCGCCACGCCCTTGAGCATATCCTGCGCCAAAAGTATCCCCAACGGCATCACCACTACTCCCTATGGGATTTCTTCAACTTTGACAGTGACAAAGGAACCTACACCGACTGGAACAAGGCCCGGAGCGTGTTTGTCACCGAAGACTTTATTATTGGCTTAATTGAAGGTCTAGAAGAAGAAGTGGGCCCCGCCTCCGGTGTGGTCATGTACAAAATTGGCGAAGAATGGGGTCGTCGGGATGCGGAGTTTTTCCAAAAATGGTTTCCCCAGGAATACGGCTATGAGCAGGGCATTCGCCAAATGCGCTTACCCTACGTTCTCGAAGCCTGGTGGTGGCCCTGTACCTCCCAGGGATGGGGGAACTGGGAAGTAGACCTGAGTGAGCAAAAACATGGGTTTATGTTCATCAACATTTTTGACTCAGTGGTAGCCCGTACCCTAGGGGATGTGGGGCGGCCCGTCTGTCACCTCTACGCTGGTTTGTTTGCGGGCTTTTTCACTGGCCTCGTCCAAAAGAATCTGAGTTGCATTGAAATTCAGTGCTATGCCATGGGAGAAACCTACTGTAAGTTCCTCCTGGGTAAACAGGATCGGATTGATGCCGCATCCTTCTGGCAAAACGAAGGGGCCACCGCCCGGGATATTGAAAAACGGCTCCGCAGTGGGGATTTCATCAATGAAAAACGGAAGTAATTGGCAACTCCAACCCGTTGGCCAGTTCTTTGAAGAGTTAAATTGGCTGGGACTGATCCAGTCGGTGACTCCCCATCAACCGGCGGCTATGACCGTCAACTGGCGATCGCTGGCGGTGGATGAATTTTTGCAACAGGTGAACTGGGATGGAATTGCCCGTCCGGCCCTATCGGCCCACACCGCCGTTCCCATTCCCGATTCCTGGGCCCTGTATTCCGTTACCGACTTTTTTGAGGGGGTGAACTGGCAAGGTCTACAGGTGATTCTGCCCCCAACGGCTGCGGTCCCCGAACCCGAATCTGCTGCGGCCCCACCGATTCCCCTGACCTGGAAATCCTGGCCCGTGGAGTCCTTCTTTGATCGACTTAACTGGAACGGTGACATTACAGGGATTGTGCCCTTGGGGGAAACCACATCCCTATGGCGATTGTCAGTGACGGATTTTTCCCGAGGCATTGTTTGGGAAGGCCGCCGGGCGATCGCCCACGTAGAAGCCCCCCCGGAACAGCCCACCCCAGCGGATGACACCCTGACCCTGACGGATCTATCGGGATTGTTTTAATTGTTTTGCAACGTTTTGCCACTATATATCCTTGACCTTCCTATCTTGAGGAGACCTCCATGCACCCTGATTTAAGTAATCTTTTCTACAAAGCCGAAGATCATTACCTGAGCAATGTGGACATAAAAGTCTTTCGCCACCATGCGGAATCCCTGCAACAGCGACTCGCCACCTACGAACTCCTCCGCGATCGCGAGTTAGAAATTTTCCAGCCCGTGGCCGATCGCTTCCAAAAAAACCATCCCATTGAAAATCCAGTGGTTCTAGAGCAAGTAATCAAACAGGGGATTACCCTGCTCCGCTATGCCGCCATGGCCATGCTGCTCAACAATCCAGAATTTTTACAACATCGGGTTTTAGAATGGCTCACCGAAAAAGTCAATGCCCACCAGACCCAAGCCCTGATCACAGATTTACACGAATTGCTCCAGGCACGTCTGAAGGAACTACTCACGGATAAAGAACTGGACTTGATTCTGCCCCTCCTCGATCAGAGTCAGGCCACCTTGGTCGGTGTGCAACCCTTGGTGTCCGTCCAGTAGTTTCCCTCAACCCTATTGCCCTCGATCTTATTTACAAACGTGCCTATCCCTTAGGAGTAATGTATGATTTCCGTTGCTGATCTCATTAAAGAGCCGGTCTTACCCGGTAACTACTTTGCCTTTGATGCCTATGTCCAGGGGGACTTTGAAACGGGTCTGCTGGAAAACCGCCAAGGCTCCCGTTTAGTTGCTCTCCCCGACGTACTACTGGAATCCATTTATGCGGGTTTGGATCAAGAAGTGGGGCAAGCCACCGGCATTGTCCTATTTAACTGTGGTCGCTGGTGGGGAAAAAACTTTTATCGTCGTTTTGTCCAGGAAGTGAGCGACTATTACCAACGGCCCCTGGCGGAAATGGAAATGGTTGAATTTTTGCAATGCTTCAAGGAATGCTGGAAGACCCACGGTTGGGGTACAGTGGATCTAGACATTAACTATTATCAGCAGGGCTTTTTGGTCGTCAACACCTGGCAGTCTGCCTTTGCCGCCGCCGCTCCCCAAGGTACGGGTCAACCCCAGTGCTATGCTGAAGCCGGGATTCTAGAGTCCTTCTTTGGCCAACTCACGGGTCGGGATTTACACTGTGTTCAAACGGCCTGTGAGTCCCTAGGGGCCAAGTCCAACACCTTTGTCCTTGGCTTGCGCGATCGCGTGGAAGCGGCAAAAGCTTGGCAACAGGAAGGTCAGGATCACGACACCATTATGGAACGGCTCTGTAATGCCCAACCCCCTGCCAAGTAAACCATAGGATTCAAACAAGGAGTGATGTCATCGTGGCTAAAGTCGTCAAATTGGAACCCATTTCCCGGGAAGCAACCATTAATACCAATGACAACCTACTTTCAGCCCTCCTTGACACTGAACTCCATGTCTTAAAAGAGTGTGGTGGCCGGGGATTATGTGCCACCTGCCACGTCTATATCACCGAAGGGATGGAGAGCCTATCCCCCATCAGCAAACGGGAACAGCGCACCCTAGAGGTAATTACCACCTGTAATGCCAACTCCCGTCTTGCCTGCCAGGCGCGGGTCATGGGGACTGGAGTGGTGGTTGAACTACCGTCGGGGATGTATGTCAATGCCGTGGATGACATTGAGTCCCTGATTGGCCGGCGGGCAGAGCAAAATATTCTCCATCCCCTAGACGGTCGTATTTTAGTGGAAGAGGGGAAACTGATCACCCGCAGTATGATTACCCAGCTTCAGGATACCCAGGCTCAGGCAGGGGAATACTTGGCCAATACCACTGAGGCCTAGGCAGACTCTAACCTCACAACCTGCACCAACCTGCACCAAAATATTGAGATTTAAGAATTTTTAGGGAGATTGTTATTATGCATGAACTAGAACTACTGGATGACAGCAATGCTGACGTTCCCAATCATAGCGAGAGTAAACCCGCAAAATCCACTTCCAGCGGCGGCCTAGAACCCCTAGAATTGGCAGCCACGGTCATTGCCCTGGGAACCTCTGTGGCGGCGGCGGTGACGCAGCAGGTTTTGCTCAGTGCGATCGCCACCATTCCCCTTTCGGCAGCGGTGGGTTTGAATCTTCTTAGTCGGCGACGGTTGGCGGCTCTATTAAGCCAAAACCATGATCAGGCGATCGCGGCATTAATGGAGAGTCAAGCTGTACAGCAGTCCAAACTCGCGGGATTAATGCTCAACCTCACGGAAACCCAGGATCAAGTGCTGGACATCCAGGGACAGGTCTCAGAATTAAACCGGGGGACTCGGGATCTCCACGACTACACCCGGATTTTAGATACGGAGCAGAAGCAAATTGAAGAAGTCTTAGGCTGTCTGCGGGAAATTGAGAAAAGTACCCAGGTGATCCAGTCGGATCCCAGCCATGCCAAGGCCTACTACAATCGCGGCCTCACCCATCAACGCCTAGGGGATGCGGAAGCCTCCGTTGTGGACTACACCGAAGCCATTCGGGTGAATGATTCCTACGCCAAGGCCTTCCATAATCGGGGCGTGGCCCGCTCAACCATCGGCGATCGCAAGGGAGCCGTAGAAGATTTACGGGTAGCCGCTAAGCTGTTCTTTGACCAAGGGGATATTGGTAGCTATCAACGGGCCCGGGATTTAGCCAAGCGCATCCACGAATTGGGCGGTGGCGATGCCAATCAAAAAGAAGTTCCTCTGGAACTGCTCTTTTCCTAGGGGGTGTGTTAAGCTCAGATTCCCTCGATTAAATTAATCTTTAATCCTTTCTGTTCCTCTCCTTTGCGCGAGTTGAGTTCAAGTGAGCTAGCTTTATTTGCCGGTCTATCGTTACACCTCTCGTTATCGCCTGATCGATCTGGCGGGGCAGGGCCAGTACGGCCATGTCTACGTTGCCGTGAATCGACAGACCAGTCAGATTGTTGCCTTTAAGGTTCTCAATCCCCAGTTGTTACCCACTCGCGGCTTTTTACGGGAGTTAAATTTTCTGCTCACCCTCCACCATCCCCATGTGGTGAGCTGTGATTCCATTGACTACCTCAGCGATCGCCGCACCGGAAAATCTAAAGAACGTCACCGCTGTTTGGTGATGGATTACTGTGTGGGTGGAAATCTGCGGGCCCTACTGGAGCAGGAGGGGGTATTGCCCCTACGCCTCGCGCTCCAATTCACCCTGGATATTTTGTCTGCCCTAGACTACGCCCACCAGCGTGGCATTATCCACTGTGATCTCAAGCCAGAAAATATTTTATTGCAGCCTACAGCCCAGGGGTGGCAAGCCCAGGTGTCTGATTTTGGCGTTGCTCGTCTCATTGAAGATAAGGACAGTTCTGGACACACCGGCTCTCCCGCCTACATGGCCCCGGAACGATTTTATGGCCAGGCGATTCCCGTCTCGGATCTCTATGCCGTAGGGATTTTACTCTATGAAATGGTGATTGGCAGCCGTCCCTTTTCCGGTACACCGGCAGAGTTGATGTCGGCCCATATTAGTAAGCCCTTTAAGATGCCCAGTGCCCTGCCCATCCTGCTCAAATCGCTCTTGAACAAGGCCCTTGATAAGTTACCCCAACGTCGCTTCCAGAGTGCGGCAGCCATGGCAAAGCCAGTGGAACTCCTTTTGGATATTATCCAGGCGGATCCGCAATACGTTGATCAAAACCATCTTCTCCTGTATGAACCCCAATGGCATTGGCCCGAAAGCTGGTTTCCCGTAGGAGACATCACCTTATCGGCAGCGGTGACACTGTTAACCCAGAACAGGGAATGGGTGTATGGGGCCCTGGGCGATCGCCTATGGGCCTGGCGGAGTAATCGGGATGATTCTATTTCCAGCCGCGAATGGCAATTACCGGGGGAGATCATTCACCTCTGTGCTGGGACCATGGGCTGTTGGCTCACGATTAATACCAGTCCTGTTCAACTCTGTTGGCTAGACGAGGGCTTAATTCCCCTCCCCAATGTCCTGCGTCCCCCCCAGAACACCCATGTGGCCATTGATCTTAGTGGTTACTGGTGTATTCAGGCCCACCAGGAAAACGATACCGTGGCTCTCAATCTCCAGTCCCTTGGGGGAAACTATGCCACCCACCTCAACCTTGACCTTGCCCCTGGGGAAATTCTGACAACGGCGATTGCTCTGAATCAACGCTATGGGTTGGTCGTCACCCGCCATCCACCCCCCCTTGCCACCGGATTATATTTATTTAACCGCAAGGGGCAAAAGATTCTTGATACCCGTTTGCCCTTTGGCCTGTGCGGCTTGACCCCTGCTATTGCCAACCCCTGGACACTCTTTGCCTGGGAAGATCGGGCAACGCCCATTTTATTAATTCTCTATTTGCGGCCCTGGCGTATTCAGCGGATCGCCCTTAACTTTAGACCGGAGCATATTTGTCCAACCCCTTGGGGCTGCATTGTTGCCAACGACCATCGCATCACCTTACTTACGACCAATGGGGAAATTATCGGTGGGCTAAATGCCATTGATCCCATCCTGGGAATTGCCTTCAGCGGCGATCGCCAGTTGTGGCTAATGACCCAGGGAAACCCAGATATTCATCTCCAATGGCTAGATATTACTGACCTGAATCTAGATTTTATTTTCTAGTAAGTATTTTAGTCAATTATTGACCGTTACCATTTTGTTCATTTTTGCGACGTGGCTGGTTATGTTGTTTGCCTTCCCCCGCTTCACTGGCCTGAATCACCCGCTTCTTGACTGGCGTTGCTGGATTTCCCACATAAATCGTCATTGCCTCTAGGGAGCGCAGAGCCACACTACCTAAACTTAAAATAGCCCCCTGGCCAACCGTTACCCCCGGGCCGACGATCGCCCGGGCTGCTACCCAACTTTCCGATTCCAGGACAATGGGCCCCAATCGCAACGAAAAATGGGGATCCGACCAATCATGATTGCCGGTGCAAAGGTAGGCATTCTGGGAAATACAGACGTGATCACCAATGGTTACAGCGGCAATATTATCAATCCAAACCTGTTCCCCTAACCAGCAATGATCTCCCACCGTCAACCGCCAGGGAAATTTCACCTGTAGGCCGGGCTTAATCCGTACCCCTTGCCCTAGTTTTGCCCCAAACCAGCGAAGAATCTGTACCTTCAGCCCTGAAAAAGGAAGGAGAGAACTTTTAATCACGGGAGAGCCGATGTAATACCAGAGCAATTGTTGCCACAGGGGTGCCCCAGGCCCATAGTCGCCTAGGCTGTATTGGTCTAAATGAACACCCGATTCTAGGCTGGGGGAAACTGGGGAATGGAGCATATCAACCGGCCGACATTCCTGAGAATCCATCGATTGCAAAAAATTAAAAGGGGGTTCCAGTGTCATCGAAAAACTATTCCTAGGACTTGTAAAATCATATAGCAGTTTCTTTTTCAGGGAATCATACTCTGAAATAGATGTATAGCAAACAGGTGCCAGTTGATTAACCCTCCCCCACAACCTGAGCTAGGTATAAACTTTAGTGTGGCACTCTTGGGTGCTCGCTTGGACTATGCCGTACCTCGTATTCTCTATCACCAGGGGCAATTAGCGCGACTATTCACGGATTTTTGTGGCAATAAGGGACTCTTGAAGGCAGCCCATGGGATCCCCTATCTGAAACACCATCCTGCCCTCGCCCGGTTACGGAGTCGCATAGTCCCAGATATTCCCGGCGATCGCATCGAGCATTTTCCCAAATTTGGCCTAGAGTACGCCCAACGGCTGCGTCGCGTCACAACTATCTCCGAGAAGATGCAGACCTACCTCTGGAGTAGTCAAACTTTTTGTGAACTCATTCTCAAGCGAGGAATCTCCAGCCCAGGCTTATACGTCTATAATTCGGCGGGACTGGAACTGTTAGAGTGGTCGCGCGGGCAAGCGGGTCATATCACGGTTCTCGAACAAACAATTGCCCCCAAATACCTGCACATGGAACTCTTTGATGAAGAGTGGCAACGACACCCTGATTGGGAGCCACGGGAATTAAATTGTGCCGCTAGTGTGGCCTATGCAGAGCGGGAAGCCGCTGAATGGCAGTTAGCCGATCGCATTCTCTGTGGCTCTGAATTTGTGCGCCAGGGGATGATAGACTCCGGTGTGCCGGGCGATCGCATTAAGGTGGTTCCCTACGGCATTGATCCACGTTTCCGCTTACCGCCGCGAGAGGCCCATGATGGCCCCCTGCGGGTTCTCACCATTGGCACCGTGGGACTTCGTAAAGGGAGTCCCTACGTATTGGCTGCCGCCAAGGCCCTAAAAGGTCTAGCCACCTTTCGTCTGATTGGGCCAATCCAGGCCTCTAGCTCCGCCCAACAAGCCCTAGACCATGCCCTCGAGTTAGTGGGGCCTGTCCCCCGCCAGAATATTTTGGAGCACTATGCCTGGGCTGATGTCTTTTTACTGCCTTCCATTTGTGAAGGCTCGGCGGCGGTCACCTATGAAGCCCTGGCCTGTAGCTTACCCGTCATTACCACCCCTAACACCGGTTCCATCGTTGAAGATGGCATGAGTGGATATATTCTGCCGATTCGGGATGTGGATGGATTAGTGGAGCGAATTGAGTTTTTGGCCCGCCATCCAGAGGAGCGGCAAAGGTTAGCCCTGAATGCCCAACGACAGTCAGAACTGGGGACATGGCAGAGCTATCAACAGCGATTACTAGCGGCCCTAACGGGAATTTCCGGGGCAAGTTGATCTTAATTAAATCAAATTACCCCCCAAGGTTATGGGTTATAGAGCCTAGGACACTAGGGATGCCGTACTCCGTCGTCGCCGCAGAGAATTGCTGGCCACTGGGGGCGCGGCAACCTCAACGGGTTGGAGCATCAGCAATAGGGTCGTATTCCCTTGGAGTTCCCGCCGCAGGAGTCGGGCCAATTCTCGCTCTAGATGGACTTTGAAGCCATCCCAGTCCACATTGCCATTACGGGCATAATCACCCCAGCGATCGCTGAGGGCAGAGGCAATGGTTGAATGAATCCAGGCTTGCCAAGCTTTGGGTTCCGTGGGGGTAACCACTCCCCGTAAATGGACATCCGGCGAAGATTGCAAGGTACCGTCACTGCCGATCGCCACCGCAATGATCATCATGCCGTCTTCCGCCAACTGTTGACGCTCTTGGAGAACATGGGCCTTGACCAGTCCCCCCCGATCCATCAGTTCAATCCCCGCAGGAACCTTATCGGTCACCCGGATGGACTCTTGGGTTAACTCCACCACATCCCCATTGTTAATAATCACCATATTTTCAGCGGGGATCCCCATACTCTGGGCCGTTTGGGAATGGCGCACCAGCATCCGGTGTTCCCCATGGACGGGCAGGAAGAATTTGGGGCGAGTCAGGGCCAGCATCAGTTTTTGATCTTCTTGGCAGCCGTGGCCCGATACGTGGATCCCCTTATCCCGGCCGTAGATGACCGTTGCTCCCTGCATCATCAGGCGATCGATGGTATTCACGACGGCAATGGTATTTCCGGGAATGGGATGGGCAGAAAGAATGACTGTATCCGTGGGCCGAATTTTAATTTTGTTATGCTCTCCCTTGGAAATACGGGTCAGGGCCGCTAGGGGTTCCCCCTGGGAGCCAGTGGTTAAGTACATCACCTGGTTATCGGGATACTTATGCACCACATGGAGCGGCTCAAACAATTTATCGGGACATTTGATATATCCCAGTTCCCGGGCATGGGCAATGACATTGAGCATGGAGCGGCCCACCACCGACACCACCCGGTTATGTTTTTGGGCCAGTTCTAGGGCCATATTCAGGCGATGCACCGAGGAGGCAAAGGTGGTAAAAATAATCCGGCCTTCGGCCTGGCTAAAGGCCCGATCCAGATTGGGGAACACCGATCGCTCTGACGGCGTAGACCCAGGCACTTCTGAATTGGTGGAGTCGCTAATTAAACACAGCACACCTTTCTCGCCATGCTCAGCGAGTTTTTGAAAATCAAAGTATTCCCCATCCACGGGGGTATGATCCACCTTAAAGTCGCCGGTGTGGATCACCACTCCCAAGGGTGTATGGATGGCGACGGAGCAACTATCGGCAATGGAGTGGGTATTGCGAATATATTCAACTAGGAAATTTTTACCCAGCCGTACCATATCGCGGGGGCGGACACTGCGTAATTCGGTGCGATCGCTCACCCCCGCTTCATCCAATTTGCCCCGCAAAAGAGCCATCGCTAGGCGAGGCCCATAAATAACCGGAATATCAAACTGTTTGAGGTGAAAGGCAATGCCACCAATGTGATCCTCATGGCCGTGGGTGACAATCATCCCCTTAATTTTGTCGCGGTTTTGCCGCAGGTAGGTCATATCCGGTAGGACAATATTCACCCCATGCATTCCATCCGTCGGGAAGGCGAGGCCGGCATCTAGGAGAATAATTTCATCACCGTACTCAAAGACACAGGTGTTTTTACCAATTTCGTGGAGTCCGCCCAAGGGAATAATTTTCAGGGCTGAAGTGGATGTATTTTGACTCATAGGTCTCCTTTTGTTTCAAGAAAAATAAAAAAATCAAAAAAATTAACAGCTACCGTCCCAAGGTCAATCTGATCCAAGTTGACTCTGATCTAATTTGACTGGGGGATGGAGAGGATGGGGCGCGGCAGGACAAATGGGTCTCAAATGGGCCTAGAGAAGACCTAGGGGCTTCATGGCGGCGGCAAGCTGATGGCAAATCTCTGGAGTTGCCGCTGTTAGGGGAAGTCGGGGAGTACCAACGGGCCAACCTTGTAGGTTTAGGGCCGCTTTCACAGGAATGGGATTGGTGGTCACAAACAGAACCTTAAACAGATCAAAGAGCTTGAGGTGGAGGTGGGTCGCTTTGGCGACATCTCCCTGACAAAATGCCCGAATCATTTGCTGTAGCTCATCTCCGACTAAATGACTGGCCACACTGACTACACCATAGCCACCAACCGCTAACAAAGACAAGGTGAGGGAATCATCACCAGAATAAATCCGAAAGGTTTCGGGTAGCCCTTGGCGTAAGGCACTGACCTGATCTAGTTGACCACTGGCTTCTTTAATGGCAACGATATTTCCATACTCGGCTAGGCGGAACACGATTTCGGTTGACAGGTTTTGGCCGGTACGACCCGGTATGTTGTAGAGCATTAGGGGGAAGGATGGCACGGCGGCGGCGATCGCCCGAAAATGCTGGTATAGGCCCTCTTGGGGGGGCTTATTATAGTACGGAACCACCAAAAGTGAGCCATCAAGGCCCATCTCGGCAGCTTTTACCGTGGCGTGAATGGCTTCTTGGGTTGAGTTAGAGCCAGTTCCTGCTATTACCTTAGCACGACCGGCAACGGCCTGATGCACCACTTGAAACAGTTGAAACTCTTCATCCCATGTCAGAGTTGGAGATTCCCCAGTTGTACCGCAGATCACCAAAGCATCTGAGCCATGATCCACCAGATGGAGGGCCAGTTTTGCGGCCAGGTCATAGTCCACAGCCCCCTCCCCATTAAAGGGGGTAATCATGGCGGTAATGACTCTACCAAAATCAGTCACGTTAGCTTTTCCCCCTCGGCTCTCCCGCAGATGATTCTTGCAGCTTTTGCCGCAGATTTTTAATGGTATTGGCGCGACTAAAGAGGGTCAGCTTCCCTGGCTCTGATTCTAAAATAATGGGGCCACTAAACAGATTGCCCAAAAATGACCGCCGGTAGATGTCAATATTATCTTCCGTTTCCGCTACATGATATCCCATGGTCGTTAGGGTCTCTTGCAAGCCTGATAGAACCTTGGCCTGGGTTTTGGGGTTAGGGCGATCGCCCAGCTTCAGGGAAAAGGAGACGGTGTGGTTAAAGTAGGCGGCAATAATCCCCGTGAGAACCCCCACCAATAGACCCCAGCGATAGGGAATGGGGGTTAATAAACTTAGGTGAAGAATTTTACTCACCGCAAAGGTGGCGATCGCCGTGGCACAGGTAAAGTAATAAATAAAAACCACCTTCACATCCAGCCCTTCAATTCTGGAAGCGGTTGGCTCTGGGTGCTCTTGGGTTTCTTTGGGGGAAGGGTTTGACTTGGCCATCAACACCGACTCTAGGGATAATAATTGAATCTAGAAATAATAATTGATACGTATCATGTCATTTTAGCCTAGCTCACGGGCCCGATCCTTGGCTGCCATTACTGCCGCCATTATTGTACCCCGTACCCCTCCAGACTCTAACACCCTCAACCCTGCAATGGTGGTTCCGGCGGGACTGGCTACCTGATCCTTCAGTTGCCCCGGATGTAAATTCTTTTCCTGTAACAGAGCAATGGTTCCGGTGACGGTTCCATAGGCTAATTGGCGAGCTAAATTCCGAGGTAAACCTGCGGCTACCCCCCCATCGGCGAGGGCCTCTAGGAACAGGGCAACAAAGGCTGGCCCCGAACCCGACAAAGCCGTCACTCCATCCATCTGGGCTTCATCCACTTCAACGACATCGCCCACCGCCTGGAAAAATTCCTGCACATCCTGGAGATCGCCCGCAGAGGCCCCTAGGCCGGTTGCAATGGCAATCATCCCCGCACCCACCTGGGCAGGGGTATTGGGCATGATCCGAAAAACCGCACGGCGGGGAAATAGAGACTGCAAGGACTCTAGGGTAATACCCGTCATAATCGACAGGAGACGACCCGGCGAATCCTGGGCCGTTGTTCCTTGCAACTCTGCCCAAATATCCGGGTAAACCTGGGGCTTTACAGCTAATAAAACCGTTTCAGCGATCGCCACCGCCGCATTATTTGGGGCAATCCTGATGCCATAGGTTTGGTGGAGGTATTGGCCACGAGCTTCAGAGCGTACCGTCACCGAAACATTTTCAGGATGGAATCGTCCCTGGGTCAATAAGCGACTGAGAATAGCCTCAGCCATGACCCCACAGCCAATAATTCCTAGGCGCACGTCATTAATCTGATGGGGATATTACTGGGCCAGGCGTTGAGCCGGGTCCATTCCCCAAGTCGGAGCAGGAGAGGGGACAGCGGCGATGGGAGGATGGGGAATTTCATGGGCTCCACCCACTTGGGTACTCACTTGCACACAGTTGGGAGTAAAAAGAAAGATACTCTCGCCAATGCGCTCTTGATGACCATCAATGGTGAAGGTTGCTCCCGCCACAAAATCCACCGATCGCTGGGCCTGCTCCGCATCCATGAGGGTTAGATTCAGAACAACGGACTTCCGCTCCTTCAGCGACTGAATCACATTGGGCATTTCATCAAAGCTACGGGGTTGCATGACGATGACTTCGGCAACGGCTCCCCACCAGCGACCGGCATTGGGCATACCAATGACATTCCCACTCGGGGCAGATTCAGGGGCAAAGGACGTAGACCCAGAGGGCCCCGTATAGGCGGAGGAACTTGTTTCCCCGTGGGTATAGGCTCCGGTCTGGGGGCCCGTATTCCCATCCTGCTCTATGGTTGAAGTATTGAAGGAAGAGTAACTAGAGGTGTCCCCCTCTTGGTGGGAATAGTATTCATAGTCACTCTCACTTTGCTCTGGGGTGAACCCCATCATGTCACGCAACTTACCCAACATAATTGCTCACTGTTGCTCCGATGAAGGTTTATATCTCAATGCACTAAAAATAACCTGCGTCACCCAATAAACTAGCAACATAGTGTGAGTCTTTGGAGATGAAAACTTCATCTTTGACCAACTCGCTATTCTTTCCTGATAGATTATCTGGTCAATAGAGCCAACCAATGGCTGGATCTACTTCCCAAGAGAAATCCCCGTAGAAAAACGCAGGCAATTCAAGTGTGTATTATACATGAGCCATCTAGGGATGCATAATATTGGTCAATAATTCCTGATTTGTATAACTTGATCCGACCGAACGTACCTAAAAACTTAGGCGATCAGAGGGAATCTACCCCCAGAGGACGAGAACCAAAAATTAAGGTTCCCACGCGAATCATCGTTGCTCCTGCCTCGATTGCAAGGGAATAGTCCCCTGACATACCCATGGATAACTCCCGAAAGCTCAAGCGTTGCCAAGGTTGTTTTTCTAGCCCTAGGGCTAAATCATGAAGATTTGTAAATGTTGTTTGTTGATCCTGCACTGTTAGGCCCTGGGGTAGGATTGTCATCAAACCACGAATGGACAAATTCCCTAGTTGATCCAGGTGGGGTAAGTCTGCTTCTAGATCGGGCCACTGCCAGCCAAATTTATTTCCATCGGGACGTAGCTTAACCTGAAGTAAAACCTGGGGTCGAGGAAAGTCCGAGCTGGGGGAGCGATCGCCCACCAACCCATTTAACCGCTGGGCTAGTTTAAGGCTGTCCAGGGAATGGATCCAGTCAAAGATCTCTAGGGCTAAACGGGCCTTATTGGTTTGCAAATGGCCAATCAAATGCCAGGTAATATCGGGCAAGTCCGCCAACTGGGATTGCTTGTGGGCAGCCTCCTGAACCCGACTTTCACCAAAATCACGAATACCCGCCCCATAGGCCCGGCGCATAGCCTCTGGAGGCATAAACTTACTCACCGCAATGATCCGCACGGACGGAGGTAAGCTTTGGCGGAGGGCCTGGATGCGATCCTCTAGATTGAGATGATGGGAGGGATCAACCGTTGATATACCCACGACTATCCTAGTCCTACCCTAATTCCTATTGCCAACGGTTTACTTTTGAGAGCTGCTGCTGGGATTGAGGGTGCGGCGTTTAGCGACGGTTTGGAAGGCAGAAATAAGATCGCCTTCCTGCCACCCTTGGAAATCATCCATGCGAATGCCACATTCGTAGCCTGCGGCCACTTCCTTCACATCGTCTTTAATCCGTTTCAGGGAACTTAAGACCCCGGTATAGACGACCTGATTTTTCCGCAGGATGCGTACCTTACAGTTCCGCACCAGTTTACCGGATTGGACATAGCAGCCAGCCACACTTCCTTTGCTGAGGGGGAAGACGGCCCGAACTTCCGCTTGGCCAATATCTTCCTCCACCAGCTCTGGCTCGAGCAGGCCTTCCATGGCCCCTTCCAAATCGTCTAAAAGCTTGTAGATGATATTGTATTCCCGCACATCCACGTTGTTTTGATCCGCCGCTTGGCGAGACCCCGTGGCTAGGGTGGTATTAAAGCCAATAATCACCGCACTACTGGCAGCGGCTAGATCCACATCGGTTTCGGTGATTTCACCGGGAGCCGCCAGCAAAATTCGCAGTTGGACTTGATCCTGGGGCAGTTGGTTTAGGGAGGCCAAAATGGCTTCCAGAGAACCCTGCACATCGGCCTTGATCACCAGATTCAGTTCCTTGAGTTCCCCTTCTCGGGCCTGATCGGATAGGGAAGTGAGGGACACCCGACGGGAGGTGAGGGCTTGGGTAAGGCGGGATTCCCGTTGCTCCATCGCCCGTTGATCGGCGGTTGCCCGGCCAACTTTTTCATCGATGAAGACTTCAAAGTCGTCTCCGGCTGCGGGTACATCGGATAGACCGAGAACTTCTACGGCAAAGGAGGGGGCTGCTTGTTTAACCTGTTCACCGCGATCGTCAATCATGGCCCGAACGCGACCAAAGGAGGAACCGGCAACGAGAACATCACCGATCTGTAGGGTACCGTTTTGAACGAGCAGAGTGGCGACGGGGCCCCGGGCTTTATCTAAATGGGCTTCAATGACCGTTCCCTTGGCGGCGCGATCGGGGTTAGCGTAGAGGTCTTCTACCTCAGACACCAGCAGGATCATCTCTAGCAAGGTATCTAGGTTTTGCTGCTCTAGGGCACTCACGGGAACCATAATCGTGTCACCGCCCCACTCTTCGGGGACGAGGGCAAATTCCGTAAGCTCCTGCTTGACCCGATCCGGCTGGGCAGATTCTTTATCGATTTTGTTGATGGCCACAATAATGGGAACTTCAGCGGCCTTGGCGTGGCTAATGGCTTCAATGGTTTGGGGTTGAACGCCATCATCGGCAGCAACGACCAAAATCGCAATGTCTGTCACCCTGGCACCTCTGGCCCGCATGGCGGTAAAGGCTTCGTGTCCGGGGGTATCTAGGAAAACAACCTGGTGGTTTTCGCCATTGTGCTCGACATCAACGTGGTAGGCACCAATATGCTGGGTAATTCCTCCGGCTTCCCCTTGGGCTACCTTGGCGTTACGAATCGCATCTAAAAGACTGGTTTTACCGTGATCGACGTGGCCCATAATCGTAACCACGGGGGGACGACGCTGGAGATGCTCTAGGTCACTGGATGCCAGCATTTCCGTCACTTTTCGCGCAGCGGATTCTTGGGTAGTGGTTTCCACGAGAATACCCAGTTCATCGGCAACCAGTTGGGCGGTTTCCAGATCAAGGGTTTGGTTGATGGTGGCGGCAATGCCCTTAAAGAAGAGAACTTTAATGACTTCCGATTCGGCAACCACCAGTTTGGCTGCCAGCTCTTGTACGGAGAGGCTCCCATCGAGGGTGATCATCTCTGGGGATGTGGGGGCGACTTCTTCGGTGCGGCGATCGCGGCCGCGGGATGACCTTTTCTCTGAGCTTTTTTCTGGCTTGGAGACTGCCGTGACGGGTCGGGGTGCCCGCTGGGTTTTGGCTTTGGGTGGCCGTTGCAGGGATTGACTAACATCAATGGCGACATCCCCCACTCCTGCCAGCTTGGAGCTTAGTTCGAGATCATCGTCATCCTCGACCGCCGTTTCCCGTCGCTTGTTGCGGGGATTGACTTTGCTGACCTTAACTTCTTCTTCCTCTTGGGCACTTTTGCCGCGATTACGCCGCCCCCGGGTGGACAGTACACGATTGACGGATTCGTCTTGGAGGACTTCAATGGCATCCCCATCGGCACCTGGTTTTGTGCGAGCAGCAGGGCGATCTGCTTCCGGTGGTTTAGTCGGCGGCGGCTGTAATTCTGGTAGACGAGGTTTGGGTAGGGGCTTGACTGCCCCCGATTCTGGTTTACTCGGACGACTGGGAGGACGGACAATTTCGATGCGATCCTGGCTATGGACGGGGCCACGATTTGCTTCGGCGGCTACTTTTTTCGGCGGTGGCACCGATGAGGTGGGTTTTTGGGGTCGGGTGGGGGGGCCAGCTAAGGTGGGCTTTTTCTGGGGAGGTTCCGGGGGACGGGTTTCTTCAATGGGTGCAGAATCTACCTTATTGGTTTTGTTCGTATTGGTTTTATCTGTTGTCTGGGAGCGATCCGCCGCTTTGGTTCTCTCTGGCCCAGGGGTAGGTAGGGCTGGGGGGGCAATTAGGGTTGGTGGCGTGGCTTCTATTTCCTTTTTTGATTCTTTTTCTGACGTTGCCGCCGTTTCAGGACTAGCTTCTGGGGACTGAGGTGCAGGGCTGGCGGTGGCTTGGCGACTGGGGGGTTGTTGTAGGGATGGTGCAGATTCGGGGGAGTCTGGTAATTCTGATGACTCGGATTTCTGCCGCTTGCCGGAACCGGCCCGAGATTGGGTATGGATAGCTACAATTTGCTGACCCTTTTTCCCTGACTTGACCGGAGGGGCAGGTTTATTGCGTTGGGGGGGCTGGGGGGATTTCGGATCTTTCACAGGCTGATAGGTCTGGGCAGATTGACGAATACGCTCGGCATCATCATCAGATATGGTACTGCTGTGACTTTTGTAGGCGACCCCTAGTTGTTCACAGATGGCTAATAAATCCCTGTTATCTAAACTTAGTTCTTTTGAGAGATCATAAATTCTAACTTTACCGCTACTCATGCTCATTCCTATCAGCTTTGGCTCCAAATCCCCGTGGGGATAATCAATTTATGGGGTAATTTAACTAACACCAGTTGGGTTGTTGGGGTTAGATTTAGGTGGACTGTACGGGTGATTTTGCCCCGGATTCAGGTGGCTCCTTAGAAGCTATTATCAACGATTTTGGGGTTACGTTGACCTGAGAGTTTTAGATTAATCCTTGGGCAATAGACCTAAGGGTGGGGTGACTTCAATCCATCCTTGTTGCAGATCAATTGAGGGAACAATGGCGGGTACTAAGGGAATCAGTACCGTTTGCCCAGGATTTTGTTTGAGTTCCACCTCCAATAGATCATTGCCCGCAGGAACTAAGCCAACCACTGTCCCAATAAGGGAGCGATCCTGAGCTAAGTAAACCTCTAATCCAATCAAGTCTAACAGATGAAATTCCCCTTCTGCTAGGGGGGGGCGATCGCTGGCAAGGACAAGTAACTCGTGGCCCCGTAGATGTTCGGCAGCGGTGCGATCGCCAATTTGGGCCAAATGAATCACGTAGAGTCCCTGGCCCGGCAGATAGCGGCCGTGGGTCAGATCCACAGATTGGGGTTCCTGTTGGCTAAAAGTCTGCTGGGGCGATCGCAGCCAGCGGGGGCCAGGCTCTAAAAAACGTTGGGGAAAATCAGACTCGGGTAGAACCCGCAGATCTCCCTGTAACCCTTGGGGAGCAACAATTTTGCCAACCACTAACCAATCTTCTGCCTGGGGGCGATCGCTGGTTTTAGCAGAGATTTTCACCCTAGCCATGCCCCGCTTCTTGACCATAGGCAGACCAAGCCAGTTCAATGAGTCCATTGATGATCGCTGCCGCCACGGCAACTCCGCCCTTTGTGCCCTTAATAAAAATATGGGGCACCCAGGATTGCTGAAGCCGATCCAGTCCTTGGGGAAGAAAACTGGGGGAGGTATCCACAATGAGGGCGGGTTTAATATCTTCAGACTCCACCAAACTTAACAATGGCAAAATACTGGATTGGGAACCGCCAATAATGAAAATAGCGGTGGGATGGCGACGGGCCAGGGTTTCCACCCCAAAGGCGGCCCGTGATTTTTCCTTTTGGGGACGGGTAAAGGTTTCTAGACCGCAGTAGATGGGGTTAGCAAAGGTAACTTGGGTTTGGGGCAAAATTCCCACCTGTACCATGGGGACATCCACAACAATGGGGGTATGGGCAGCCAGGGCAGCAACGGCAGATTCTAGGGCTTGTTCTGAGTAGACGAGGAGATTGAGGTAGTCAAAATCTCCTGTCGTATAAATGACCCGCCGAAGAATTTCCCGTTCAGCAGAGGTTAACGGATGATCGGTCAATTGCTGATCAACTAGGTGCAAATTAGCAACATCACTGCTATGCCATTCCATTGGGCAAAACCGATTGAGTAGGTAGGCACAATTTTATCAGAATGAGCTGGAATCCCCCAGTGGTTATAATCGTCCTTGGGAAGGGGCGAAAATCATAGCGTTCAAACATTAGCATTCAAAAATCATGGCGTTCTCTGCCAAATCTCTGATTATCTTGGCGATCCTGGGGATAGGACATCTGCCGGTGGCGGCCAGTCCAGGGGCCTATCGGGTCTGTCGGATTTTTAATGGACAGCAGACGACCTGTGGCGGTTGGTTTACGGGGGAAGCCGTACTCTGGCACCAAAATGCCTATCGGGTCTGTCGGATTTTTAATGGTCAAAAAACCACCTGTGGCGGTTGGTTTACAGGGGAAACCATACTCTGGCATCAAAATGCCTATCGGATCTGTCGGATTTTTAATGGTCAAAAAACCACCTGTGGCGGTTGGTTTAGCGGTGAGGGGGTAGAATGGCAATAATTTAGCGATTGACTTCGGCAAATATTGGCCGTTGAATCCCATCCGGTATTCGGTAAAGTTCCCCTCCTTGCTGGTAGATCTCATCAATGGGTTGCATTTTCCCATGGGTTGTCATGAAGCGGTGATCGGCGGTGGCCTGAATGATGCTGCCATCTTCTAGGGTATACTCAAAAACCTCCTGCCAAGCTCGACGGTGCCACTGGGCAATGGGTTGGGTGTAAATATGGCCCTGGCGATCGCAACTATAGACCTGGCAATGGATTTGCTCATCGACAATTTTACCGAGGGGGAGGGGGCCATACTCCAGGGTCAACACCAGGGTATCCCCACTCAGACAGTATTCGGCAAACATCACCATTTGGTTAAATAATTCCTGGGCAACTTTGGCGGGAACCCCATTTTTAGCGGAACCATCAATGAAGATTTGCTCATGCTTTTTCATTTCATCCACTTTCTTTTTCCCCATGGCCCGCCGTAGCAGATCCGCCTGCCCTAGGGAGTACCCAGCTAAATCCTGGGCCATACGCATGATTTGCTCTTGATAACAAAGGACTCCGTAAGTTTCCTGTAAAATTGGTCGAAGTAATTCGTGCTGATAATCAATCCGCTCTCGCCCATGCTTACGATTAATGAATTTGGGGATGAGACCCGCATCCAAGGGGCCGGGGCGGTAGAGAGCCAGAACCGAAGAAATGTCCTCTAGATTGGAGGGTTTGAGTTCGCGGACAATTTGCCGCATCCCGGAGGACTCTAGCTGAAATATCCCCTCTAATTTGCCCTCTGCCAAGATATTGTAGGTCTTAGGGTCATCCATGGGTAAGCCATCTACGTCCAGATCAAGACCCTGGGATTTTTTGACTAAATCTCGGGTGCGCTGAATCATGGTGAGATTTTTTAAGCCCAAGAAGTCCATTTTCAGTAGCCCCAGAGATTCAAGGTCTTCCATGAAATATTGGGTAATCACGGAACCATCGTTGTTTCGCTGTAGGGGGACAATTTCATCAAGGGGTTCGGAGGCAATTACAACTCCTGCGGCGTGGACACCATAGGTTTTGTTCGTGCCCTCAATTCGCATAGCCATATCAATCCAGTGGCGAACTTGGGGATCGGTATCGTATTTTTCCTTAAATTCTGGGGCCGGGGTGTCCTCGGAAATCATTACTTTAAGTTTGGTGGGTTTGCCCCGGATAATGGGGATCAATTTGGCCATGCGATCGGCATCGCCGTAGGGAATATTCAAGACTCGGGCCACATCCTTGAGTACGGCCTTTGAGGTCATGCGGTTAAAGGTAATAATTTGGGCGACCCGATCGCTGCCATATTTTTGGGTGACGTATTCAATGACTTCATCCCGCCGTTCAATGCAAAAATCCGTATCAATATCCGGCATGGATTTCCGTTCGGGATTCAAAAACCGTTCAAAAAGTAACCCATGGTGTACCGGATCAATATTGGTAATCCCTAGGGCGTAGGCAACCAAGGAACCGGCTGCTGATCCGCGCCCGGGCCCCACGGGAATATCATGATCGCGGGCATATTTGATGTAATCCCAGACAACTAAAAAGTATGTGGAAAATCCCATTTCCTGGAGCATGGTAAGTTCATACTCAAGCCGCTGGGCATAGGTGGGATTAATTTCGCTGCGATCGCCCAGACGAAGTCGATCCATGAGGCCATTCCAGGCCACCTGATCGAGGTAGGTATCAGGGGTATGCTCTGGTGGAACAGGGTAATCTGGGCTTTGGGGATCTCGGAAAATATTATAGGCTTCAACTTTTTCGGCGACTTCTAGGGTGTTGGAGATCGCCTGATCAATGATCTCCTGGGGCAAATGATCCCGAAATAACTGGGCCATTTCTGCGGAGGATTTGAGGTATTCTGTGCCGCTATAGCGAAGGCGTTTATCTTCAGTAATTAGCTTACCAGTTTGAATACATAACAGGGCATCATGGGCTTCAACATCATAACAGGAAATAAAATGGGAATCATTGGTGGCAATGAGCTTAATATTGAGTTCTTGACTAATGCGAACTAATTCCACATTGACCACTCGATCTTCCTGGGAACCGTGATCCTGAATCTCTAGATAAAAATCATCGCCGAATCGTTCCTGATACCATTGGGCGACCCGCCGTGCCACCTCTGGTTTCCCGTGCAAAATAGCTTGGGGAATCTCTCCACCTAAACAGGCACTCGTCACAATTAACCCCTGACGATATTGCTCTAGATAGTCTTTACTAATACAGGGACGAGAAAATATTCCTTTGCCCTGCATTCCCTGAAGATGGGAGAGGGAGGTTAACTTAGCTAGATTTTTATAACCCTGCTTATTTTTGGCTAATACCACCTGATGAAAGCGGGGACGGCGTTCCTGTTTGGTAATATCCCCATTGATCACATACATTTCATTGCCGACAATGGGCTTGAGGGGCTTACCACGGCAGAGCTTCATTAATTCTACGGCTCCGTACATGACCCCATGATCCGTTAGGGCGATCGCGGGCATTCCTAGCTCCATAGCCTGTTTAACCAATTCCGGTAATTGACTTGCCCCATCTAGGAGGCTGTAGTCGCTATGGATATGAAGACCAACAAAAGACATAGGGCGATCGCCATGGTGGGTAAGCATTAAGACTAATCTACCTTGACACACCCCCCCTTAAACTGTGCGGTAAACTAAAAAACATCGCACCTAGGGAGGAAGGCGGATGGCTCTTTCCGTTGAACCCACGATCCACTATCCCGACAGTGATGGTCAACCCATGGCTGATAATACCCGTCAATTCCGTTGGATCGTTTTACTCAAAGAAAACCTAGAATGTCTTTTTGCCAATGATCCGAACGTTTTTGTCGCTGGAGACTTACTCTGGTATCCAGTGGAAGGTCGTCCCGATATACGAGTTGCCCCAGATGTGATGGTCATTTTTGGTCGTCCCAAGGGCGATCGCGGCTCCTATCAACAATGGCTAGAAGCGGGCATTACCCCCCAGGTCGTGTTTGAAATTCTCTCCCCTGGGAATCGACTGACGGAAATGGTGAAAAAGCTACAGTTCTACGATCGCCACGGCGTAGAGGAATATTACATCTACGATCCCGATCGCCAGGAATTGAGTATCCTGGTGAGAAATTCCCAGGGATTGGATGCCGTTGAAATGATAGATCACTGGCGTAGTCCTCGCCTAGGGATTGAATTTGTCCTAGGAGAAGACGAGCTAGAGGTGTACTATCCCGATGGACGGCGATTTCTGACCACGGTTGAATTGGCTCAACGAATGGAGGAAGCCCAGCAGCGGGCACAACAAGAAGCACAACGGGCCGATCGCCTAGCGGCCTATCTACGCTCCCAAGGCATTGATCCAGAGCAAATTTAAGATCATGGTTTGAGTATCCACGATGCTTCAACAAATATAGGGGGTTTACTCATTTCCTAAGTGATATCCTAGGTGAGATTGAGATGCGCAGAATCTCTAATGGCCTGATCGAGAAGGGATAGGCCCGCATCCAGGGTTTCAATGCGACAGAGCTGGCTCCGTAACCCCGCAGCGGATTGAAATCCCTTGGCATACCAGGTTAAATGTTTGCGGGCCTGGCGAATACCACGATCGCCCTTGTATTCCCAAAGGGCAATGAGATGATCTCTGGCACAGGTGAGGCGATCGCTGATCGTGGGTTTGGGGCGCATCACCCCGGTTTTGAGAAAGTGATCAATTTCTCCCACTAGAAAGGGATAGCCCATGGTTCCCCGGGAACACATCACCCCATCCGCGCCAGTTTGTTCTAGGCATTGCACCGCTGCTTCCACGGAAAAAATATCCCCATTGGCAATTACGGGAATGGTGAGAATATCTTTGACTTTGGCGATCCAATCCCAGCGGGCTGTGCCATTAAATCCCTGGGCACGGGTACGACCGTGAATCGTAATCATTGCTGCACCGGCGGCCTCCATGGCCTGGGCAAACTCGAGAATATTAATGTCCTGATCATTCCAGCCGAGGCGAGTTTTCACCGTCACCGGAACCTCAACTGCTTCAGCCACACGGGATACGATCGCTGCGGCCACATCGGGTTGGCGCAGTAATGAAGAACCACCCCCGTTTTTAGTAATTTTATTGACCGGGCAGCCCATATTAATGTCAATGGTATCCGCTCCCTCGGAAACCGCCTTTTGGGCCGCTTCCGCTAAAAAATCTGGCCGACAGTCAAATAACTGAATACTAATGGGATGTTCATTCTCATCCACTTCCATCAGCCGGGGCATTTCCTTGACGTAGTGCAGGCCCGTAGCACTCACCATTTCGGTGTACATCATTGATTCCGGGGCATAGCGACGCACCAAGCGACGAAACACCAGATCCGTTACACCAGCTAGGGGGGACTGAAGGACGCGGCTATTCACCCTGACGTTGCCAATGTTCAAAGGGGTAGCAAGACGGGCCTGCAAATCAGGGGAAAGTTGAATCATCTTTATTTTTGGGTATCAAATAGATCATGGATTAACCCATTAAGGATGGTCTAGGTAGGCAGCGATCGCCGCCCGAGTCACCGCTGCTAAGGATTCTCCCCGCGCTTCAGCCAGGGTCTTAAGCTGTTGGTACTGATCATCGCGAATATCAATTCGATACCGCTTGGCCCGTCCTTTAGTGCCTTTAGCCTTAGTGCCCTTAGACTGGTATTGACTGGTAAAGGTTCGTAAAGCATCAAAGCCCACCCGATGGCAAAAATCTCCAAAACTTTCCGGGCGATCGCCCTTTGCGCCAACCTCTCGTTTGTCTTTATAGAAAACCAATAGGGGTTCCAGGACTGCCTCTAGCTGATCAATGGGCAACTGCTCCATGTAGACTTCGGCCAAGCGGGTCTGATCGGGACTGCCCCCCAACCAGGTTTGATAGGTATTGGGTTTAATGCCGACAAATCCCAATTCCGCCAAGTAGGGACGAGCGCAACCGTTGGGGCAGCCGGTCATCCGCACTACAAAATGCTCATGCTTGAGGCCCACTCGATCAATGAGGGCGCGGAGCCGGCCCAAAATACTGGGAATGATCCGCTCTGACTCCGTAATCGCCAACCCACAGGTGGGCAAAGCCGGGCAGGCCATGGCATAGCGTTCCAGGGGATCAATGGCCTCTGGGGCAATCACACCATACTGATCCAACAAGACCTGGATCACTGCCTGCTGATCCGGGGAAATATCGCAGAGGAGAACATTTTGGTTGGGAGTCACCCGCAGGGGCAGGTTAAAATCACTGACCAGTTTATAGAGCAGGCTTTTCAGGCGCAGTTCCTTGGTGTCCTGCACCCGACCATTGGCAATGGCGAGGCCATAGAAAAATTTTCCATCCCCCTGGGGATGCCAACCGAGAAAATCCTGGTATTTGAAGAGCGGTAAGGGACGGAAGGGGGCAATGGCCTTGCCGAAATACGCTTCTACCTTCGCCTTGAACTTAGCAACACCCCAATCATGGATCAGGTACTTGAGACGGGCATGACGACGCACCTGGCGATCGCCGTAGTCCCGCTGGGTGGCAACAATGGCCTTCACCAGATCGTAGACATCGGCAGCGGCCACGTAACCAATGGCATCGGCCATGCGGGCAAAGGTTTCTTCCTTGTTGTGGGTACGCCCGAGGCCACCACCGGCAAAAATATTAAATCCCTGGAGTTTGCCCCGATCATTGGTGATCACCACCAGGGTGAGATCCTGAGAAAACAAATCAACGGAATTATCCCCCGGTACGGTGACACAGCACTTAAATTTCCGGGGCATATAGCGATCGCCATAGATCGGCTCTTCATTCTGGTGGATCAGCGTACCCGTGCCATTTTTGAGGCGGGCCGCCTTCACCTCGGGATGCTCCTCGGCGGAGATCACCTTCTCACCATCTAACCAAATCTCGTAGTAGGCTCCGGTCTGGGGGGTGAGCAAGTCCGCCAGGCGATGGGCATAGTCGTAGGCAATATCGTATTCTGGGCGATTGTGAAAGGGGGCCGGGGGGGCCATGACATTCCGGTTCAGATCGCCGCAGGCCCCTAGGGTGGAACCCATACTGCGGACAATGGCCGCGATCGCTGCCTTGAGATTTTTTTTGAGAATGCCGTGGAGTTGGAACCCTTGGCGAGTGGTAGCCCGCAACGTGCCATTGCCATACTCGTTGGCAATATTATCGAGGGTCAAATACAACTCTGGAGGAATATACCCCGCCGGCGATCGGGTGCGGAGCATAAATTGAAAGTCCTTCTCCTGGCCCTTGATGCGATTATCGCGGTTGTCCTGCTGGTAAGAACCGTGAAACTTGAGAATTTGGATTCCGTCTTCACTAAAGCGATTGGTAGGCTGCAACAATTCCGTGGCAACCGGTTCCCGCAGATGGTGACTGCGCTGCTTCAGAGCTTCAAGTTTCGAGAGTTTCAGGTCCTTGGGGGCAGAGGGGGGGGAAGCAACCATAGTTTAATTGTGTTCGTGGCAGGAAGGATCAATCACTCCTTGGGATCTATGCCCATGGATCATCCAAAATGGAATCATCCAAAATGGCCAGTAAATCGGTCGGAAAAGCGATCAAACCCCATTGTAGACAACTTTCAACCCATTTAGTAGGGATTTAGTAGGGTGGCCCACCCTTAGATGTATATTCCTGTTGCCAACACCGTTCTAAATAAGCATTACGGTATAGCCGCCAAAACCGCTGGGGGTTCAGGGCAAACCCAGGTTCAAGAAGACGCTGGGTGAGGTACTGCCAAAGGGGAAACTTCGGCTTGCGAGACCGAGGAGTCATAATCATGTCAGTGAGGGAGGACAGTTCAGTAATGGAAGCTACCTTCATCATAGGACAGCCATTTTGCCTGGGCCAGGCTGATCCATTTTTCTTAACCTTTCTCTTGCAAAAATTTTGTCTATTGGGTTAAGATGTTGCAATTTCGCAACAAAGTGGGAAGATAAGTAATTATTCTTAAGGTTTTAGGATTCTGAGGAACATTGCACGCGAAATACATAAAACTCTATCCCCGCTAACATTGGATAAAGGACGAACATTATATGTCTTTATTTGACTGGTTTGCTAATCGTCGTAAAGAAACTGCTATTGCTCCAGCCCAGCAGGAGCGGGAAATTGCCGATGGACTCTGGACCAAGTGTGAATCCTGCGGCGTGATGACCTACACCAAAGATCTTTACAGCCATCAATTGGTTTGTCCTGAGTGTGGCCACCACCACCGAGTCGGTAGTCATGAACGGATTCAGCAACTCATTGACCCCCACACCTGGTCTCCCCTAGATGAGCATCTGGTGAGTTGTGACCCCCTGCAATTTAAGGATCGTAAGCCCTACAGCGATCGCCTACGGGAATACCAGGATAAAACAGGCTTAAAGGATGCCGTCCAAACCGGTCTAGGGAAATTGGCCAACCAACCCGTCGCCCTAGGGGTGATGGATTTCACCTTTATGGGGGGGAGTATGGGATCCGTGGTGGGGGAAAAAATCACCCGCCTGATTGAACGGGCCACCTGGGAAAATTTGCCCCTCGTGCTGGTGTGTGCCTCTGGGGGGGCGCGGATGCAGGAGGGAATGCTAAGCCTGGTGCAAATGGCCAAAACCTCGGCGGCCCTAGAGCGGCATCGGGAATCCGGTTTACTCTATATCCCCGTCTTGACCCATCCCACCACCGGCGGTGTCACGGCTAGCTTTGCCATGCTCGGAGATATTATTATTGCTGAACCCAAGGCAACGATTGCCTTCGCCGGACGGCGTGTGATTGAGCAGACCCTGCGGGAAAAATTACCTGATGATTTCCAGACGGCGGAATTTGTGCTTCATTGTGGTTTTGTGGATATGATTATCCCGCGCACTGAGCTAAAAGAATCCCTCGCCCGTTTGATCCGCCTGCACCACCCTAGCGATCGCCCCCGGCCTGGCCGGCCGACTTTGCCATCCCGCCCCCTGGCAACCGTTGCTGATTAGGGAAGGGGTTAGCCTAACCGATTTTTTATCAAACGATTTCTTGAATAGAAATGTAACAATTCTGAGGGCGGTATTGGGTTAATTCTTCCAAGGCTGCCTCAATTGCGCTAGCATAGAATCCTAAAATTATCAAAGTCGGCTACGGACAAATTTAACAAGATTTAATGTTTCGAGTTGTGCATGATTCCCGGTCAATTTGAACATTACACCGAACTTTTAGCAAATTATACCGATGATTTAATTTGTATCCATGAGGCCGATGGCACCTACCTCTACCTCACCCCTTCCAGTGAATCCCTTTTGGGGTACCGCCCTGAAGAACTGGTTGGCAAAAGTCCCTACGCCCTATTTCATCCCGATGATTCGGAAAAAGTACGAACCGGTGCTCATCAGCTTTCCTTGCAGGGCGTAACCGATTTAACCATTACCTACCGCATCCGCAAAAAAAACGGTTCCTACATCTGGTTTGAAACCCTGACCCATCCCATTGCCGATGAACGCCATGAGGTCATGTTTCTGATTACCACCTCTCGGGATATTACCCAGCGCAAGCAGGTGGAGGGCCAACTCCAGGCCAGTCAGGAATTACTGGAAGCCTTCTTTAGTCAGTCCCTAGATGGCTGTTTCTTTATGATGCTGGATCGTCCCATCAATTGGGATAACCATATTGATAAAGATGCGATCCTAAACTATGTCTTTGAGCATCAGCGGATTACCCGGGTGAATCAAGCCCTAGCCAAGCAGCATCGCTTACCCCGGGAAGAACTCCTGGGCCTAACTCCCCTGGATTGTTTTGCTGACGATTTAGGAAAGGCGCGACAATTTTGGCGGGCCCTCTTTGATCTGGGCACACTTTATACGGAGCTAGAGTTAAAGCGGCGGGATGGGAGTTCCTTTTGGATTGAAGGGAACTATGTCTGTCTCTACGATGATCAGGGATGTATCCGGGGTCATTTTGCGGTACAGCGGGACATTACCGATCGCCGCCGGATGCAGGGACAACTCGAGCAAAAAAACCAGGAATTAGAGCTATTTTTCAACTCATCCCTCGACCTGTTTACGATCGCTGACACCGAGGGCTATTTTCATCGCCTCAACCAAGAGTGGGAAAATGTTCTCGGCTATGGTTTGGCAGAGCTAACGGGTGTCAGATTTCTTGATTTTGTTCATCCTGAGGATATTGATCAAACAGAAGCGGCCATAGCAACGCTCAAGGAGAATAGCCCCATTCTGAACTTTAGCAATCGCTATCGCTGTAAGGATGGGAGTTATCGCTGGTTGGAATGGCGATCGTTTCCCTTTCAAGGTTTAATTTACGCCTCTGCCCGAGATATTACAGATCAACGGAACTTTGCGCTCCGGCTAGAGACGGCCTATCGGCAAACCAGCGAAATCCTAGAGAGTATGTCTGACAGCTTTTTTGCGGTTGATGCTGATTTTCACATTACCTATGCTAATCAACATTTTTGCGATACCTTCGCCCTAGAGAAAACGGACGTACTCGATCAAAATCTCTGGGATATATTCCCTGGCGCGGTGGGAACCATTTTTGAAGAACAGATCCAACGGGCCCTAAGGGAACAGACGAGCGTTAAATTTGAGGCTCTTTACTCGCCCTTGGAGCGGTGGTTTAGCGTTCAAATCTATACGACACCCACCGGCCTGGCGATCTTTTTTCAAGATGTCAGCGATCGCATCAATGCCAATTTAGCCCTAGAGCGGCGCAATCAACAGGCCGAACTCCTCCTCAACCTAACCCTAGCCATTCGTCAGTCCCTCGACCTGGATGAAGTCCTGCAAACCACCCTGGATGAAATTCGCCATTTACTGGGTATCGATCGCACGATTATTTATAAATTCAATCCCGATTGGTCAGGTATTATCGCCAAGGAATCCGTAAGCCAGCATAAATTTTTACTCCTAGGGCAAGTTTTTAATGATCCCTGCTTTGGGGCGAACTACATTGAACCCTATTGCCAGGGCTGGGTTGTCGCCATTGATGATATTTATACCGCTGAGATGACCGCCTGCTACCGAGAATTTTTGGAGTCTATTCAGGTACGGGCTAACTTAGTGGTCCCGGTCATTCAGGGCGATCGCCTATGGGGGTTACTCCTGTGTCAGCATTGCACTGGGCCCCGCCCCTGGTCACAGGATGAAATCGAACTCCTGCGCCAATTGGGGGAACAACTGGGCATTGCCATTCAGCGGGCCGAGTTAGTTACTGCCCTCAACCAGGAAAAAGAACGCTATCGTCGCGTACTTGAAGCCCAAACCGAACTCCTGTATCGTTGTCGTCCCGATGGTGTGTTGACCTTTGCCAATCCGGCATTCTTCCGTTATGTGGGTTGCCAAAATGACACCTGTGAAATCGGTCATGCCTTTGAGCATCCCTTTGATCAAGTGGATCGAGATCGCTTTGCCCATCACCTCCAAGCCCTAACGATAGAGCATCCCATTCGTACCATTGAATGCAGTGTCACCTTAGCCAATGGCAGCCACCAATGGTATGAATGGACTAATCGAGCCATTTTTGATCCCCAAGGCAACTGCGTGGAGTATCAATGCCTGGGTCGAGATATTACAAAGCAAAAAATCATTGAAGAGCGGCTGATCCATGATGCCCTCCACGATGGTTTGACGGGCCTGCCCAATCGAGTGTTGCTCACCGATCGCCTGATTCAGTGTTGGCAGCGGTATCAACGGCATCAGCGGCAAGAATTCCAACCGTCCTCAAACAAAATTGATTTACCCCCCTATGGCGATCGGTTTGCCATTATTTTCATTGACATCGATCGCTTTAAGCGGGTGAATGATAGCTTAGGGCATCAGGCCGGTGATCAGGTTCTTGCCACCCTGGCCCAACGGATGGAAACGGCCCTGAGAGCGGGGGATACCCTGGCCCACCTCAGTGGTGATGAATTTGTCATGCTTTGCGAAGAAATCAATGATCCCCAGGAGATAGATCGCCTCGTCGAGAACCTAGAACAGGCAATCCGGCAGCCCATTCATATCAATAGTCATACCCTGACCCTGAGTGCAAGTCTGGGGGTTGCCTTTAGTGGGAAACAGTACACTCAAGCAGAGCACCTGCTACGGGATGCGGATATTGCCATGTATCAAGCCAAGAAAAATGGCCGGGGCAAAGCCATTGTGTTTACCCCCGATATGCACCATTACGCCCAAGCGGTCTTGAGTTTAGAAAGTGACCTGCAACGGGCGATCGCCCAAACCACAGATTTAGTAACACCAGCGGATGAACTCCAAATTTATTTTCAACCCATTGTTCGCCTAGCAACGGGTCGCATCCAAGGCTTTGAGGCCCTCAGTCGCTGGTTTCATCCTGAGCAGGGGGAAATTTCTCCCGGTGACTTTATTGAACTGGCGGAACAAACGGGGCTGATCATTCCCCTGGGTAAAGCCATTCTTCGCCGTGCGTTGCATTTATTTGCCCAATGGTCAAAATCCCAGGCGAACGGGCAAACCTATTCCATCAGTATTAATATTTCCCCCCAGCAGTTGACTGAACCTAGCTTTGTCAATGAAGTGGCGGCGGCCCTATCTGACACAGATATGCCCTCCAGTTGTCTCCACCTAGAAATTACCGAAACCACGATGATCCATAACTTGGATGTCACCTTGCGAGTCGCCCAACAATTGCAGAACTTGGGAGTTGGCCTCAATATTGATGATTTTGGCATTGGCTACTCCTCCCTGAGTCGGATCCATAGCTTACCCATTAATGCCCTCAAGATCGATCGCTCCTTTGTTTTGGGTTTAGGGGAGCATCAACCCAGTGCCGATATTGTGGCCGCAATTATTGCCCTTGGCCATAGCTTAAAACTGGAGATTATTGCTGAAGGCGTAGAAACCCTGGGCCAATGCCAGCATTTACAGGAGCTAGGCTGCACCTATGGCCAGGGATATTTCTTTTATCGCCCCGTACCCCTTGAGCAAATCCATACCCAGGAAAGAGTCTAGTCATCTGGCTCTTATTGCGAAAATTTTTGGGTATGTTTTTCCTGCCAATGGATGTATAGCTGGTGTGTTGGCTCTCGCCCCCAGCTAGGGGTTCCACCCCTGCACCCCGTCCTAACCTAGGTGACGATAGCTATACTTAACGGCTGGCTTGGGCCGGTAGGGGGCCAGGTTGGACACCGACACTCAGGGTTTGACCACTCCGGCGAATTTCCAGTTGCATGGTGTCACCCACATTGGTGTTCTCAACCATTTGTTGGACTTGCTCAGCTTTGGCGATCTCCCGGCCGTCGATCTTTTTGATCACATCCCCCGGTTGCAACCCCGAACGGGCAGCGGGAGAGTTGGGCACAATTTGGAAAATGAGGACACCGGAGTCTTCCTGTATCCGCAGGGTATTGTTGGGATTACTATTTAAGCGTTGCCGCACCTCTGGGGTTAGGTTCGCCATGCGAATACCCAAGAAGGGGTGATCTACACGGCCGTGGGCAATCAGTTCATTGGCGATACGCTGGGCGGTTTTAATGGGAATAGCAAAGCCTAGACCCTGGGCCCCACCAATAATTGCCGTATTCATACCAATGACTTCTCCCCGCTGATTGAGCAAGGGGCCGCCGGAATTTCCGGGGTTAATGGCGGCATCGGTTTGGATAAAGCCCACCCGCTTGTCGGGAACCCCCACATCACCACTGGAACGCCCCGTGGCACTAATAATGCCCGCCGTCACCGTGTTATCTAAGCCCAAGGGATTGCCAATGGCGATCGCCCATTCTCCAGGGCGGAGGCGATCGGAATCTCCCATACGCACAATCGGTAAATTAGCCGCATCAATCTTAACGACGGCCACATCTGTCACCGTATCTTGACCCATCACCCGACCTTCGTAGTTGCGACCATCCTTGAGGGTCACGGTAACGCGATTGGCTCCATCAATGACATGGGCATTGGTCAAAATGACCCCATCGGCACTGATAATAAAACCGGATCCCTGGCCCCGTTCTTCCCGAGTACGGGGGGGGGTGGGTAGGGCCTGACCAAAAAATTCTTGAAAGAAGGGATCATTAAAAACGGCGGGGACACGGGTTTGCACCGTCCGGGATGAATCAATCCGCACCACCGCCGGGCCCACTTGCTCCACGGCTTGGGCAATAAAATTAATGTCCCCACTGGGGATGGGGGCGGGTAGCTGGGCAACGGTAGAGGCGGAAAAAAGATTGCCCGTAGGAACAAATTGACCAGCAAACAGGGTTGCGGCCGCTCCTAAGGTCATCAGAGACAGGTAAGTGACTGATTTACGCACGTTTTGAGGGGCTGCCATAATCGATCGCTGTGTAGTGAATAATATTTAGGACAACGTAAGCTAATGAATGTAAGCCAATGTTAGATCGCTAACTAAGCTAACTAAAAGGATAGACTAATTATTCAGGCAAGAAGTTCCTGATTCCCTCAGGCTAGCATATCCCTAATTAATGGGATTGACAATTTGAACGGTTTCAGAATCAACGGCTTCAGGGGTTGGGGTTGCTAAATCTAGGCCCGTGCGGCAAACAGCGCCTAAACTCAGATCCAGTCCGGTGATAGCTTCTAGCATGAGCACCACGTGTTCGGGGCGGAGAAAGGTGCCATCATTGCGACATTGGCCGCGATAGCTCACTTTTAATTGGGGATCCGTTGCCATGAGATTTAAGTCCAACAGGCGATCGCGCAGGTTGATTCGTTTGGTTTTACCGGACTTGGTTATGGTCTCATGGTCAAACTGGCGGAGATTGAGAACCTCTTGTATCCAGCGTTGCCAATTATCCCCATCGCCGGAATGGGACGTGTTGAGGGTTAGCTCGTAGGTGGCTGTTTCTAGGGCTTGGGTAGCGGCGGGATCTTTCAGGGGAATTTCGGCAATGCGATAGAGGGGAATCTCTGGGGGGAGTTGGGCCCGCAGGCGATCGCCAAAATCTTCGAGGTCAAGGGCTTGGTGCAGTTCAAAATCCACAATTTCGCCCCGACTGGTCATCCCTAGGGGAAGGGCACTGGCCGGAGAAATCCGCGGACCGGGATGAAAGCCGCCGGTAAAGGCAATGGGTAAACTGGCGCGGCGCAAGGCCCGATCAAATAGACGCACCAGATCTAAGTGGCTAATCAGGGCCAGGGAATCCAATTTGCCAAACCACACCCGTAATCGTTGTACCCGCTCTTGGGGGGGCCGATGTTCGCCGACAAATGCGGGAATGGGTTGGGGTGGGACAACAACATTATGACCAAAATTCTGACCGCATACGCCACAGTGGGAACAACCGTCAAAGGAGCAATCGGGAACGGTGGCGGCCTCTAGGGCCCGGGCTAGGTCTTCTTTTAACCAGGTTTTACTAATGCCGGTGTCTAGGTGATCCCAGGGGAGGAGCGCATCCAAGCTGGTGGGGTCTTCTGGGGATGGACTGGCAAAAACATTCCATTCCCCTGCTTCCACCTGCCGATATTTCCAGGTGAGGCCCGCCTCGGAGATCGCCTCTGTCCAGGCTCCGTAGGCCCGATCCAGGCTTTCCCACCAAGAATCTTCCCGCGCCCCCAGTTCCCAGGCCCGTTGAATCACCTTGCCTAAACGGCGATCGCCCCGACCGACAAAATCCTCCATGGCGGAGATGCGCACATCGGTGAAGTTAGTCTTCAAGCCTTTGATGGTTCTAAATTCTGCCTTGAGGAGAGCCTGTTTCCGTTCCAGTTCACTGGTGGAGACCGAATGCCACTGGAAGGGGGTATGGGGCTTGGGCGTAAAGTTAGAAATGGTCACATTAAAGTTCATGGGCTTACGACCCTTGACCCAGCATTCCCGCTTCAGCCAGCGAATCGTTTCCGCAATTCCCAGGACATCCCCATCGGTTTCACCGGGTAAGCCAATCATAAAATAGAGCTTGATTTTGTTCCAACCCTGGTCGTAGGCGGTTTTTACCCCCCGCAACAGTTCGTCATTGGTTAGCCCCTTGTTGATAATATCCCGCAATCGCTGTGTGCCTGCTTCCGGGGCAAAGGTGAGACCTGCTTGCCGGGTTCCCCCCAGAATATGGGCAATATTTTCATCGAAGCGATCCACCCGCTGACTGGGTAAGGACAGGGAAATATTTTCATCTTTGAGGCGGTTTTTAATTTCCATGCCCACCGCCGGCAAGGCCAAGTAGTCGGAGCAACTCAAGGACAGTAGGGAAAACTCGTTATAGCCCGTAGCCCGCATTCCGGTTTCAATGGCATCGATCACTTGGTCTGGATCCACATCTCGGGCCGGTCGGGTGAGCATTCCTGGCTGACAAAAACGACAGCCCCGCGTACAGCCTCGGCGAATTTCCACCGTCAGGCGATCGTGCACCGTTTGGATGTAGGGTACTAAACCAATGGCATAGCTGGGCATGGGGGGGGACACCCGGCGTAATATCCGTGGCGGAACATCGGATACTAAAGGATGCACCGAACCATCGGCGGCCATCTCGTAAAACTGGGGCACATACACCCCCGGTACTTGGGCTAAATCCAGGAGTAAGTCCCGCCGACTTAACCCCGCCGCTTTCCCCTGCTCTAGGACGAGGCCAATTTCTGGCAGGAGTTCTTCCCCATCCCCTAGGGCAATGAAGTCAAAGAAATCCGCATAGGGTTCAGGGTTGGATGTGGCGGTTTGGCCTCCCGCAAAAATGAGGGGAATGTCATTTATAGAAGTATTTTGCCGTTCTTGCCAAGTGAGGGGAATTTGAGCCAGATCCAGCATGGCCAGGATATTTGTGGCTCCCAATTCGTAGCTGAGACTAAAGCCAAGGATGTCAAACTCCCTGAGGCTACGTTTTGACTCTACGGCAAAGAGGGGGGTGTGGGTCTGTTGTAGTTTTTCAGCCAGATCCCTTGCGGGTAAGTAGGCGCGATCGCACAGTTGGCGAGGCTGGGCATTCAAAATGTTGTAAAGAATGATATGCCCTAGATTTGAGGCTCCCACTTCGTAGACCTCTGGGTAGGTCAACACCCAGCGCACGTCCGCCGAATCCCAAGGCTTGTGCACAGCCCCTAATTCATTGCCCAGGTATCGGGCCGGTTTATTAATATCTGGAGTCAGTAATGATTCAATGGCAACGGTCAAGGTCTCAGATCCCCCTTAGCGACATTAGCCTTGCCCCGCCACAGATGTATAGTTCCAGTACCGCCTCAGTCGAACTTGCAACCGTGAGAGCCACAGCCAAAATAACTTGACGCAGTTTAACCCCTTGCTTAACACAGTCTAATACGGGCGACACTCGTTGATCCTTATCAAAACTTTGCGAAAGAGTAAATCAAAACCTTTGAGTACATCGTTAAGAAACTTGACATCAAAGCACAGAAACGCACAAAAGCGGTGATCCTATGACCTTTATCACAACGGATGGGATTGGCCTAGGGCTATAGTAAGTATAGTATAAAAATTTTCTCTAGATGAAATGCTTATATTGTGTGCTTTTGCGCTAAATACTAAATTATTGTGTGTTTTTGCACTGAATCGAGTTTTATAACTTTGAATAATCTAGAAAAAATCATACTCGTGTTCCTGATCACCGTTGGACGATAAGGCTTAAGGGTTGGCTCCATGAAACTTCCTCCTATTCTTCGCTTCCGTAAACGTTCCTCCTTAGGTTCTAAGCAGCGCACCTTTGGCCGGCGATCGCCCCGGAATCGAAATCGGGGTTTCACGTTGCCCATGGTGGTGGGTATGGGCTTGATCATGATTGTGATTGCCCTGACCATTATTTCGCGATCGCAGATTGATAAAGTCACCTCCAGCGTTCAGAAGCAAACCAACCAAGCTTTTGCCATTGCCGAAGGGGGAATTGCCCGCAGCCTCGGCCTACTCAATGGCAACTATCAAATGTTTTTGCGGCTCACCTATAATCCCATTAACCCCACAACTAACCAGCCCTATCTCATTACCCGCGCTCAAGCAGAAAGTGCAGGCAATGTTAATTTAGTCGGGCAGCCCAATGTCGATTCCCTCTCCTTTGCTGCTCAAGATCAATGGACATCTCCACCAGACCCACCCCCTTGCTACAGTGGAGCCGTTTTGACGGATATTATTCTGAATGGGGATATTGGTGGCATCAATACCGGAACCTACGAGCTTTTAGCCTATCTCTACGATGAGGTGGACAGTGCTGGATACCTACTGCTACGGGGAGATGTGCCCGGGAGTCCGGCCAATGCTTTTGTGATGCAAAAAATTAATGTGGTCGATAAAAATATTCCCTCCAACTTCCCGGGACTGATGGCTGAAAATATTAACCTAGGTAACAACGATGTCTTAGGCTCGGTTTCTGGGAATGTTATTTGTACCAATCCCGCCAACTGCGTTGTGCCACCAGCATCCTGTGTGAATGGTCAGCCTACAAATGCCGGACTACGATCTGCGGTGGGTGCTTTGAGTAATAGTGTCATTGAAGGTTCTATTGCCGTAGGTGCTATTGACCGGCCCTCTGTACCCCTTCCGCCCCCCATTGTTGGTTCCATCGTCGATGGCAATGAAATCATGCCTGGGGAAGGGGCCTATAACCTGGGTAGTCTAGGAAATAGCTCCGTTAAAAACTATCCCCGTACCGGTGATGAATACTATACAGATCCAGAGACGGGCGAGGAATACTATGCCTATGTGATTAACAACATCACCCTTTCTGGAACAAATCGGCTTCAATTTAATACATCGAATCGGCCAGTATATCTGTTTGTAACCGGGAATGTGAGTGTTGCTGGACAAGCAGGGATTCGCAACACCTGTAGTCCCGATAGTGTCACTTGCGGGTCCCCTTCGGGGATGGCTGGACTGCCCTCTGGCACTGGCACCCCCGACCGTCTGCGCCTATATGGCAATCCATCTGACAACGATAATACCAATGATCAACAAATTACCCTGAGTGGTGGTGGAACCGCCGGTAGTATGTTTATCTTTGCCCCCGATGCCCGTGTGGGAATTAATGGCGGTAGTAGTAATCCTGATATTTTTGGGGCGGTCTGGGCGAAGGAATGGAATGGCTCCAACTCCAATGTTGCCGAAATCCAAGTCCCGGACAATCTCCCGGATCTATTAGCCAATACGGGCATTGGTGCCTCTATTACGGTTGCGCGGACAACGGAAGCCACAAATTGGAGTCGCTTGGCGCAATACTAAGGGGTTAGCAGGGAAGGTCATGGGAAGTAATAAAATGATGATGCACCATTGGCAAGAACGGTTCACGGGGCGATCGCAGCGGGGGTTTACCCTGGCGGAAGTCTTGGCATCAATTTTAATCACGGGGGCGTTTACGGTGGCGGCGTTTCAGGCCCTAATCGTGGCCGCTGCCTTCCAGGCTGATGCCAAGAAATTCTCAGAGGCAAGTAACTGGATCCAGGAGGATCTGGAAAATATTAAAATTGTTGCCTATGATCTGTGTCAAACCCGTTACGTTCAGAGGCAACTGGATCAACCTGTTTTAGCGGGTAACAACACGATTACCTTGGGCTTTATTCCCAATGGTTCACCCGATTATGCAGAGTCCCAACCCCCTGCGGGTTGCCCCTTTACCAGTGCCACCGATGGTCTACGGGTCGGTGATGATTTGCTCATTGGCTCCGATGCCCAGACCAACAAAATTGCCTCTATTTCTGGGAATACCGTGACCCTAACCCAGAATATTAACAGTAACCGTAGTGTGGGGGCGCGGGTCTTTGCCCGATGTCGAGCCGGAACTCAAAATGGCGGTTTTGGAGCCTATCTCCAAGATCTGCTACCCAACCTCAACAGTAGTGGATCAAAGTTGATTGTGAATCAAACCTATACGATGACTCGCACAGCGACGATTCGGAATGTGGCTCCCTTTGAAATTCTAGAAGTGAACTATCGGGTTCAGAACGCCAACAACAACGTGATTGCCCAATTATCGACAGAGGTGGTACCCAATGCATTTTTCCGCTGCCCGTAATTCTAATCACGGACTCACCTTGGTTGAAACCCTGGTTGTTGTGATTATGGTGGGAGTTTTAGCGGCCATTTCCGCTCCCAGCTTTCTGTCTTGGTTAGAGTCCCGTCGGGTAGCAGAGGCCATGGCCCAACTGGAGGGAGCGATCCGGGAAGGGCAACGGGAGGCGATGCGGAGTAACACCAATTGTGTCATCAATGTTCCCAGTGGAGCCAACCCGACCATTACCGCCACCCCAGCGACCTGTTTACCGACGGGGCCCCGTAATTTGAATAATGTAACTGTTCGTCGCAATAGTGGTACGAATGGACTCCATCAAATTCGCTTTGGTTTTCAGGGCCGCACAGCCAACACGGGCACTGCTGTTGTTGCTTTAACCGCCAATCCAACCCTACAGCGTTGTCTAGTCATTGCTCCAGGACTAGGAATTATGCGTACCGGCATTTATAGTGCCTCCGATACCGCTGGCATGACCGCTGGAAACTGCACGGGGGCGAATTAAATGAGTATTCAATTCATTGAGGAGCGTTGAGCAATGGGTTTATTTCCTCGACAACTAAAAAACCTCACTCGTTATTGGCAAAATGTAACAACTCCTAAACCTCAGGCAAAGCTGATGGCTCAACGGGGGTTTACGCTCACCGAGTTGATTTTGGCCGCCAGCATGACCGGCGTTATTGTTACCCTTGCAGGATTCGGCATGGTGGCAATGATGCAAAAAGATCGCCAAGTTGAGGAGCAAGCTACCATTCGCATGAACTTGAGCCGGGCCCTAGATTTCATTTCTGATGATATTCGCTCTGGCCTGAGTGTCTCGACAACGGCCCCTGCCGGTTGGACGGTTCCGGCCAACTATCAGTTGATTTTATACATCGAGAAACCCAATCCCAACCTAAATGATCCGGGTGTGACCGGGGTTGCCTACTATACCCGCTCCAATACGGGGATATGGCGCGGGCCACGGGTTATTTATCGGGCTACGGCCTCCGGTGGTACTAACTTGAGTCCGTTAATTGATGGTATTTCCGCCCAAGCCCCTGACTGTGCGATCGATCTGACGGGGGCGACGGACAGTGGTACTGGAAAAGGTGGTTTTCGGGCCTTGGTACAGAATAACCGCAATGTCAAGCTGTGTGTCCTAGGTCTTTTGGCTGATACGAGTGCAGTGACCTATCGTGCTGAAACTCTGGCAGCGGTGCGATCGGGGGCCGTTGTTGCCCCTTAGAGGCGATCTCCGGGCGATGAGTTAGTAAGCTCTAGGAATAAAATCACTGGGTGTATCTAAGGAAAAAACTTCTTCTTGGATACGGGCAACATAAATACCTGCGTTTAAAACCCGTTCCCGTAAATCTGGAGCCATATCCACCGCCGCTAAAATGCCATAGACATTCTTATCTCGATGCTCAGGAAAAAACTGATGAAAGCGACTCAATATCGTTTGTAGCTGGGTCAAGGATTCATCTCTAGCATGGCTTTTGACTTCTACGACATAGACCGCATTAATATCACTATTGGCATAGGCTAAAACATCCAATTCTAAATGATGCCCTTCCTTGGAAACTCTCACACTGGGACTAATCACCTCCATGCCAAATTGATTTCGTAAAATCTTCTCCATGGATGGTAGGGCCAGACCCTCGGTAAAACTACCAAATTTAGCCCCAAGTCCACCAATTTGTTTGCCTAGTTCACGTAGTTGTTGGCTTGTTTCTCGTTGCTGTTCCTTTCTTTGGAGATCGGTTTCTCGCTGAGCTTGGGCTAGTTCTTGCAATTTTTGATCCGTTTCCTGCATCTGGCGATCGGTTTCTCGCTGGGATGCGGCTAGTTCGCGTAATATTTGCCAGATTTCTTCAGATGCTGCTGTCATTTGATTATGTCCCAACGTGAAAGACCTATTTCTATCCTAATCCTCAGGCTGATTGTGACGTGACATTCTATGGAAACAACATCGGGGGCGATCTCTCCCGAACATGAATTTAATAGGCTCTAGGCGTAAAATCACTGAGTGCATCTAAGGAAAACACTTCTTCTTAGATACGGGCAACATAAATGCTTATTTTTAAAACTCATTGACACATAGCTAAAATTGGCAATCTAACTGGTTAATTAGCAAGGCTATCCAGGGAAACCTGATTCTGCCAGTCTGATAGGGTTAGAGATTGATCTTCAATCCGAATCGGGCGATCGCCGGGGCTGAACCAATAGTTATTGCGTTCTTTTAGGGTATCCAGAAAGGGCTGGGCATTGAGGGTAATGAGCAGAAATGAATTGGCTTGGGTTGAAAGGATCCAATTATTTTCCAGATGCCAGTCTTGAGACACAAGGGTTTGGGTTTCTCCGGTTTCAGGGACGGTAATCTGGCGATCGCTCAGATCCCGAACCCCCACCTGGGCAAAGTCGTTATCGATGATTACATTATTTTTCAGGGTGACATTTTGGGCGGCCCAACCAAAGACTCCTGGGGTTTGCAGATAGTTGGGAGCCACTTGATGGTTGTTGGCAATGATGCAGTTTTGCACAGTAATCGGGCCCGCACTCGCTTCTAAAAATAGCCCACCCACCTTGTTATCATTGAGTTGACTATTTTCAACGAGAACCTCCTGATTATCCGTATCTAGCCACAGTCCCGTTGCTTGGTTGGCGATCGCTCGATAGTGATCAAAATGCGCACGGCGTAGATAAAAAAACTTTTCCCCCGCATCCCAGTCATAGAACTCCCCCCAAGCTCCCCGCCAATTATTTTCCCTCGTCTCCACATCCTGCACGGTCAAGTCTTGGATTCGCCAGCCCCCCAACCCCCGCAGACCATTATGGCGAAACTGACTGTGATGAATTTGCACCTGCTGGGAGTGGTTCACCGCCAAGCCCCCCCAATTATTTTCGGCAAACGTACAGTTTTGAATCCTGATATTTTTGGCATTCCTGATGACCAAAGCAGCGGTAAAGGTTCCCCCATAATGCTCAAACCGCAGTCCCTCTAGGGTGACATTCTGCATTTGATCAATCACCATGCCCCGATCTTGGGTCGTCACTTCCAGGTGTGCCGTGGCGGGATCCATCCCTAGGGGTAAACGCAGGTAGAGGCGATCGCCCTCCTCGTCAACATAAAATCCCATCACCGTGGTTCCTTGACTTAAAGCCTCTAAGCTCAAATATTGCTGCACCAGCTTGGAGTCCTGCCAGACCATTTCCCCCCGTTGGACAATCTCAGCCAATTCAATGTCAAATTCTGTCCAGGGATTCCCGGAGAAACCCCAATCGTAGGGCCAAGGATGGACAAAGAGAGCAGAGGTGGGGGTTGTGCCGGCCATATCCTGTCGCCAATCCTGCCATGGTTCGGCACCTGAGAGGATCACCGTCCCCGGAGTGATTGCCCTAATGGTGAGGGGGGCCATGGCCACGTTTGTCTGCCCCTGCAAATTCAACTCCTCCCGATAAATGCCCGGCCCTAAACGAATTTCATGGGGAAGATCGGGGTGTTCTTGGGCATAATTGAGGGCATCTTGGAGACGTACAAAGGGGGCTTCCCGACTCCCCACGGTGGAACTAGGGGGAGGGGTATCCTGGGGATCGACATAAAGAATCACGGGTGTTGACATCGGCAGAACGGGTTGGGGTAGCCCTTGCCTAGGAATAGACAAAAGAATAACAAGGGCGGCGATCGCGAGACTAATGAATCGTGCCGCTCCAATAACTCTTTGTAACTCTTCTGGTCTCCAAACCACGATCCTAGTTCAATCCGCACATTCTCTGGGGAGTACTTTCGGGGGATTAATGAATATACACCTCCCAATCCGTACCCACCCGAATGGTTAAGTCCGATCCCACATTGCCGGTGGAATCCGCTAAAACCCTACCTTTGCCTAGGGTAGAGTGGAGAACCTGGGCCGCACTCAAATCCCCCTGCTGGGCAACAATTTTGGTACTGGTTTCAATCCGATGCCAATCTTGATCCACGTAGGCATTGTCGTAGCCATGGTGATGGAGAAAATCCACCATATCCTCAGCAGCATAGGGATCGGAGGAGGCATTTTGCACCGCAATCCGTAAATTATGACTACCCCCTAACCAGCTTTGATTACTGATTTCCGTAAGGACACCGCGATCAAAGAAATGGTTATCCACCACCCGATCCACTGCCACCTCATCCAACAGCCAGTAACTAGCCTCGTAGTCATCACCACTAAACTCTCCTGGCAAAAGGATCATTCGCAGTTGATCCGAATCTAGGCGGACACTAAATTGCCCGATCGCCATAATTTCCCCAAAGGTCAAATCCGTATCCACATACTCTTGGAGAACTTTATAGAGCTGGGGCAAGCGGGTTAGCATCACTGGCTGGGCTAATTTCTTTTGCAGCGCCTTGATTAACACCTGTTGGCGTTGGGCCCGGCCAATATCTCCCATTTCGTCATAGCGGAAACGGACAAACCCCTCGGCTTGCTCCCCCGTCAAGGTCTGCAATCCTGGTTGCAGATCAATAAAGAGGCCCTGGGTATAGTCGGTGTAGTACATCCGCTTGGGTACATTCACCTCTACCCCATCCACCAGATCCACTAGGGCCCGGAAAGCCCCGGTATTAATGCGAATATAGCGATCCACCGGCACATAGTTGAGGGTACGGCTGACGGTTTTGACTGCTAACTGGGGCCCACCATAGACATTGGCGGCATTCACCTTGTCTATACCGTAGCCAGGAATCTCCACCCGACTATCCCGGGGAATACTCAAGACCGTGAGCGTGCCATTTTCCGGATTGAACCGGGTCAGAAGCATGGTATCGGTGCGGCCATTAAAGACCTCCGGGGAACCGGGAGGAGCATCGAGGACTTCATCCACGCCCATGACCAAAAGATTGACGGGGCGACCCATGCCATACTGAAAGCCACGACTGACAAAATCAATAAGTGATGGATTATTCCCCTCGCCATCATTGCGAAAGGGAGACATCATGGAAAGCGTCATTCCGGCAAACACGGAAACAAGGGAGACAGAGGTGAAGGCCACGCCCCAGCGTAACCAAGACCAGGGCGATCGCCGGTGGGGTATGGCGCGAGGAACAGCTTTAGGCACAGTTGCCACGGGAACCTTTCGCGGCCGCTGACTTTGGGGCCGCTGTTTTGCTACGTATCCTGATTGTTTTAAGCCTCGTGCCACCTACTTTCCTCCCCACAAAATATGGGCCACCTACCAATCGTTAAGCAATGCTCTCTGGCTGTTGCCCTAGGCGTGATCAGGTGTGATTCAACTTCCTAGAGGTAACGATCTAGACGTTAATTTCTAGACGTTAAATGACCAAGTTTTGAGCCATTGTTACTTAACTTAAACTTAAGTGTAGGCGATCGCGCCCCGAATCAGTATTTTTACTCAGTCTCTTGATGATTGTCTCTTAATGGTTATCCCTTTAATGTTAGTCAGCCCCGACCTCACAAAGAACCTGCAACTCTACCTTAGGTTCGTCTACGGCAGTACGATTAGTCAAGATTGGGCCAGAAGATTGTTAAAAAAATAATCGAAAAAATGCCCTAAAAAACCATCCGCCCCTAAGTAAATTACCTAGGAGCGGTCTGGCGGTCATCAATGTTTGGATCAGACTGCCGAGAGAACTCAGCCCGGACTGGAGAACAATCTCGGCCTACAGCCGATTCACTCCAAAACGACGACCCAAGCGTTTACTACTATCTGACATGGGCATCACCTCCATTCCCCTGATCGGTTCATTGCAAAACAACTAAACGTAAGATAGCACACCTTTTAGGAAAAACAACAGGCTTCGGGCAAAATGAGCATGGCATCTCCAAAGGAATAAAAACGATACTCCTGGGCGATCGCCCACTGGTAAAGTTCTAACAACCGTTCACGGCCAATAAAGGCACTCACCAGCAGGAGTAAGCTGGAGCGGGGTAAATGAAAATTGGTGATCAAGCCATCCACAATCTTGGGCCGATAGCCCGGATAAATGAATAGGTCACTGAGGCCGGAAAAGGCTTGCAGCGTTCCGGTTTGGGCGGCGGTTTCCAGGGCCCGGACAACAGTAGTACCCACGGCAATAACCCGACCTCCCTGGGCGTGGCAGCGCTGGATTTGGGCCACAGTGGTTTCCGGGATTTGCAGCCACTCATGGTGCAGTTGGTGGCCGCGAATATCCCGACTCTCAACGGGACGAAAGGTACCCACCCCAACATGGAGGGTAATGAAGCTATGGTGAATTCCCTTTGCAGTGAGGCCTTGCAAAAGTTCGGGGGTGAAATGGAGACCAGCGGTGGGAGCAGCCACGGCCCCAGGATGTTTGCTATAGATGGTTTGGTACTGTTCGTGATCCTCTAGGGGTTGGCAGATATAGGGGGGAAGGGGAATCCGGCCGAGGTGCTCCAGATAGGGCCATAGGCGTTCTCCGGAAGGGAGATCAAACTCAATGAAGCGGCCGCGGGTGGTGGGGTCTGTTGCTTGAATGGTGGCGGTCAACTCACCGATCTGAATTTTGCTCCCAGGGCGAAGACGGCGGCCGGGTTTAACGAGAGCCAACCACTGGCGATCGCTCCTCTCCTCTAAAAGCAACACTTCAATGGCAAGGTTAGAACCCCCTAGTTTGATGCCCAGAAGTCGGGCTGGAATCACCCGTGTATCGTTTAGAACCAGTAGATCCCCAGGTTGCAACAATTGGCCGAGTTCAAAAAAATAATGATCTGCCCAGGAATCTGCTTGAACCGTCAATAAGCGGCAGCGATCGCGGGGGGTTAGGGGAGTTTGGGCAATCCGCTCCGGGGGTAAATCATAGTCGTAGCTGTCCAAACAGAGATCCGGGTCTAGGGTAGGCAAGACCTCTGAAATCGGCAAACGGTCAGTCATGGGGTCTCGGAATTGGTTTCGCCATTGTTGCGGGGGATGTTGGTGTTGGGAATGTTGGTAGGAATGTTATCAGGGGCTATGGTTGGGCTGGGGATAGCTTCCTCAGGAGTCGGGGTCATCCCTGGAGTGGGCAGCATTTCCGGGGGTAAATCGGGGCTAGGGTCAAGGAGGGGAAAGGGGGTGGGAGGGGTGGGCCCAGGGTCTAGGGGCGTTCGCGGATTTTGCAGCCAGCGGTTAGACAGAATCATCATTGTGGCAAAGGCGGCTAATCCCCCTACCACTAGGGTCACTAAAATAAATACGACCCAATGTTGGCGACGGGATGACGGTGTTGGCGATACAGACAGATCGGGTAATACCGTTTCCTCGGGGAGGGGAATATCTAAATCATCTACATCATCTATGTCCGAATTTAAGACATGGGTTCCCGAATCCCGATTGGGGCGGAGAAGCTCAGCGTAGTTGGGTTCTACCCGATCGGCTTCCCCTGGCTGTACGCGGCAATGGATCAGGGACAGGGTAACGTTATCGTGGCCATTCAGTTTATTTGCTAATTCAATCAGGCGATCGCCCGTGGTAGCCACATCAATCTGCTGATCCAAAATGGGCAACAGATAGGCCGGCCAATAATGCTCCACCCGGTCGTAGTCACTTAAACCATCGGAGCAAAGGAGCAACAGGCAGTCTTCATCCAAGAAAAAGGGATGGACATTAGGGTGCAGGTGTTGGGATGCCCCCATCCCTAGGGCTTGAATTAAGGATCCCGAGTAGGGATGAACCAGGGATTGATGATAACCATCCATGCCCAGGCGCACCTCTCGACTGGCCACATCATCGTCTAGGGTGACTTGGTAACAGCCATAACGGGTGATCCAGTAGGCGCGGGAATCGCCAATGTGGGCCAGAAAAAGCTGGTGCTGCCGCAGTAGGGCGGCCACGAGGGTCGTTCCCATCCGCTGCCGATCCTGGCGTTGTTCCTGATCATTGCGCTCACTAATGGCATCATTGGCTTGGCGAACCAGGCGAGTCAACTCCTTGATCACTGCTGGACTCTCGCGGATGTCCTTCAGTTGAGGTAGGGCGGCGGTTAGGGTGGCGATCGCCAGACTTGAGGCCACATCACCGCCAGCATGGCCACCAACCCCATCACAGACGACGGTGAGGAGTTCCGTTTCCTTAGTCAGGTTTGTGCCCGACTCCGGGTAGCAATTATCTTCGTTGCGTTTACGACTGGGACCCTGATCACTGCGGTTGGCTAGATCAAATTCATAGGTATAGCCATGGTTGGTGATGGCCGTGGTTAACCAATCTTCCACACTTTGGACAATGGCAGTGAGATCGCGATCTTTACGATCAATGAGTGCCTGACACAATTCCTGAAAACGCTGATCCAGGGATGCCTCAATATCTGAAAATCCGAGGCGATCGCGGCAAAACGTTCCTAGTTCTTCCAAGGTGACCGCCTTGCCCGTTTCCAATTGCAACAGCCGCAAAATGGGCCCTTCAACTCGCAAATTTTCGGGGATTAACAGACTTGCCGCTACGTCTTCTTCCTGAAAGGGGCCCCAGAGGCTGATCAGTTGCCACAACCACAGGAGTCGCCGTACCACCCCAGCTTTTTGCCAAGCCCGTAAAAAGGGAACCGCCGATCGCAACCCCGATTGGATAAAGGGCAACTCCGCGACCGTAAGTTGGGATTCCATATCGATCAACGTTATTGGCCCCTGCTCCAACAACAAAATTTCGGAGAGGTCAGGGGCATCCTCAGAACCTGTCACCACCGTCAGGGCACCAAAGGCTTGGGGAATATGGAGACGATGGGAAAATAACTTAAGGTAGGGACGGTAAAGAAGATTCGTAGACTCTAATTCTGGGGCAGGCTGACCTGGCTGAATATCCAACAGGAGGTGCTTTCCCCGCACCAGATAGCGATCGCCCAGCAGGTGATTCACGTCAAACGCTTCTAAGGTATCTCCCACGGCCCAGAGATAGCGTTTCGGGAGTGGAGCTTCGCAATTTTGACAAACAACATTTGCTTCTAAATTGGGGCTTCCACATTCGGGACAGTAAATTGTGGCTAAGGCGTTATCCATGAATTTTATTATCCCTGACAAAGGGCAGCGAACAATCCCTCTAAGCTATGTTCTTGGGCTTCTATGTCAACTCTTCCCAACAATGTCTGGCAGGTCTGGGACGTTTGCGGGCCAATACTGGCGATCTTAACTTGATTCAGAAGTTCTTGAGTGCGATCGCCCCCCCCCAATAGCTGACAAAAGTGGCGCACCGTCTTAGAACTGGTAAAGGTAACCAGATGAATTTGCTGCTGTTCAAGGGCCCGTAGGATAGCCGAATCCACCTGGGTCGGGCAGCGGGACTCGTAGGCCGCCACCTCCATCACCTGGGCGCCTGCGGCCCGAAAGGCTTCCCCTAACACCGGTCGTCCTCCCGTCTCAACCCGGGGAAAAAGAATGGAAAGACCGGCAACGGGGACGGGAAAATGAGCAATCAGGGCATCGGCAATGAACGCGGGCGGCACAAAATCTGGACGGAGTCCATGGTGGCTTAGGGTTTGGGCAGTCTTTTCCCCCACCACGGCAATCTTGAGCGTTCCTAGGGCACGACTATCTAAGCCCAGCTCCTGCAACCGCTGAAAGAAAAAATGCACCCCATTGTGGGAGGTTAAAATTAACCAGTCAAACGTATCTAAATGTTGCAATGCCTGATCCATAGCCTGCCAATCCTGAGGTGGGCCAATTTCCAGGGTGGGCATTTCCAGTACGGTGGCCCCTGCCCGCTGCAACTGTTGCGTAAAGGCACTGGCCTGGCTGGCGGCACGGGTGACTAAAATGGTTTGGCCACGGAGGGGATGGGAAATGGAAACGGCCATGGAATCTGGGCTGGGGGATGGGGGTACGTTTTCTAGCCTAACGGCAAAGGGTGGCTCTGCGGCCGCACCAATGACCATCACCGCTGGAGCCAGATCCCAGCCCGCCAGTTGGTCTTGAATCGTGGCCAAGGTACCAAACCAGGCCTGTTGCTGGGGGTGGCCAGCCCAACGAATCAGGGCGATCGCCTCGTGATCGGGCCGGCCAAGGGTTCGCAATCGTCTTAAAATTGCCCCAAGATTTTGGGTTGCCATCAGCAGGATCAGGGTGTCTAATCGGGCCAAGGTGGGCCAGTCCAGGGTCTCTAGATCGTGGGCCGTACAAATGGCCAGAACCCGACTCTGATGCTTATCTGTCAAACATAATCCCGCCAAGAGGGGGGCCGCTAGGGCCGCAGAAACCCCAGGAATCACCTCATAGGCACATCCGGCCTGGTTGAGGGCCACCAGTTCATCCCGCAATCGACCAAAGATCCCCGCATCCCCACCTTTGAGACGCACCACCCGTTGACCCCGCCGACAGCGATCGACTAAATACTGGTTAATTTGGGCTTGGGCAATACTCGGCCCCTGCGATCGCTTACCCACGGATAGACATTCACAGGTGGCTGGGCAAACCGTTAGCAGTTCTGGGGCAACAAGGGCATCGTAGAAAACAACATCGGCCTGTTGCAGTAGGGCATGGCCCCGCAGCGTTAAATAGTCGAGGGAACCGGGCCCAGCCCCAACAAAATAAACCATACCCCCTGGCTGGGCCAATGTGGGAGAGCCTAAGCTATTCAAATCCACTGCAAAAAAAGGACACCCTGTTTCCTGGAGCTAGTTACTGGGGAGGGGAGACTTTGCCGGGATTTTAGCCTCATCCCACTCATTCACCACCTCATTTTCGGTTTGGGTGGCCGCATTGGTCACTAGAACTGTAATTTCACGGGGGGAAAATCCTTCTTCGATGAGTTCGATATAGATCGGGTGGAGATTACTTTGCAGATCCTTATAGATCGATCGGGCGCGATCGGTATAACGAAAGTTTTGATCAAATAGACTAGCCATTAGGTTAAATTCCCATGCAAGGCAGCGAATGTAAATATTATACTTAGGGTTTTTAATTCGGTGAAAGTCATTCTTGCTAGTGCGTCATTCTTTCTAGTTCTATCGCAGGTCAACCCCCAGAAATCGATCTAAAACCCGGTATCGCCAAAAGGAACGTAATCCTAGGGCCCAGGCCAGAACCACCAGACCAATGAAACCAAAATCAATGAACCTCAAGAGGTCTAGGTCGAAAAAGCGACGCAGGGGCGGCCAAAACATCACCCAAATAAACGCCGCCGCCATCGTTAAAACAAGGGTTACATAGCGTTTATTGCCACTGAGGGGAGAACCTCCCACCCACATCCGCGCGGGGGGCTTGAGAAATAAAATTAAAATTAAGGAACAGAACATTAGGGCCGTGACTAGGGCGGTACGGGCAATGGTCAAACTATGGCGCAGGTCATTCACCGTAATAATCCGGGTGGCTTCTTCTAAGCTGAGGCTGCCCTGCAAAATTTCAAATAGGGGGGTCATTTGCCAGGCAATATAGCCCAAATACACCAAAATTCCCACCAGAGTCACACTAATGGTGGCTGGCAGGACAAAGTGCAGCAGGGAGCGAATGAGGGATTTATGGCTGCGGGGGCCGGGTATGGCCCAATAGGCTACCCCTAGGGTGGGAATGCCCACGCCCAGTAGGGTCAGTAAGGAATTATGGACAATCAGCAGCGGAAAGGCCCGGCCTGCCATCACCGTAATTAAGGAAAGAAGGGCAAAGCTGAAGACCCGCACCATAAACAGTTTGGTGACATCTTGGATACCGTTATAGATACGTTGCCCCTCCCGGAATGCGGCGGGTAAAGCAGAAAAGGCGTCTTCAAGGAGTACAATATCCGCCACGTTGCGGGTGATGGCACTGCCACTTTCCATGGCAATCCCTACGTTGGCCTGCTTGAGGGAGAGAACGTCATTGACCCCATCCCCAATCATGGCCACATGGCGGCCCCGCTGTCGCAGACTTTTCACTAGCTTGGCTTTTTGATCCGGGGTAATCCGGCCAAAAATGGTGGCATCCACGGCCGTTTGCTCAAAGGTGGGATCATCCATCTGGGCAAGGTCGGCCCCGGATACGGCGATCGCCCCAGCAGGCATTCCCACTTGTTTGGCCAGGGCCTTCACAGTACCAGCATGATCCCCAGAGATAATCTTGACATCAATCCCCGCCTGTTGAAATCGCCCTAGAACTGTTTCACAGTCTGGCCGCAGGCGATCGCCAATCCAAAGGACGGCTAAGGGAATCCTATTCGCAGGCAATTCAGGATTTTCACTGCCCTCGGGCCATTGGGGATCGGTGGCCGCCTGGGCAAAGAGTAAGACCCGTAACCCTTGGGCCATTCCTGATTCCAGGTAGAGATCCACCTCTTCACTGCGCTGATCCACGGGCAGCAAAACATCCGGTGCCCCCAGCAGATAGGAATGGGACTCCGATGCAAAGCCTTGGGCACTCCACTTGTAGGCCGAGGAAAAGGGAATTTCCAACCGTAGGGGTCGGGCCGGCCCAGGGCAAGCGGCCCCAAGGGCCAAACTGGTTTGATTAGGGCTGGTGGAACTGGCGGCAAAGTCAGCTAGATAGGCTCGAATAGTCTCCTTCTCTACCCCACCTAGGGGATGAATCTCCTGTAATTGCAATTCATTGGTGGTCAATGTACCGGTTTTATCCAGACAGAGCACATCCACACTACTGAGGGACTCCATGGCATTGGCCTGCTGCACCAACACCTGCTGCTGGGAGATCCGCAAGGCTCCTAGGGCGTAGGCAAGGGTAATGGTCAGGTAAAGGCCCACCGGAACTAAGCCCGCCACCACCGCCGCTGTTTGCACACTCATGGCAAAGGAGGTTAGTCCCACCAGTAGGGAGAGCAGCACTAAAATCCAGAGAAAAATAGCTAGGGCGAGAATGACCCGAATAATCAGGTTAATTTCCCGTTGCAGGGGGGTGAGTTTACGATGGTGAACCTTGGCCTCGGCGGTGAGTTGATTGGCGGTACTGGCAGCCCCTACTTTTTCAGCCCGATAGGCGGCACTGCCACTGACACAAAAGCTCCCGGAATAGACCCCATCCCCCGCCTGCTTAACAATGCGATCGGATTCTCCGGTGAGCAGGGATTCATCCACCTGCATTTGGCCGGAACCAACGACCACACCATCCACCACGATTTGATCCCCTGGTTGAGCCAAGAGAATATCCCCCTGAACCACGGCGGCGGGATCAATGATCTGCTCCTGGCGATCGCGAATGACGGTGACGCGGGGCCGGGTTAAAAGGGCAATTTGATCCAGTTGTTGCTTGGCCCGCATTTCTTGGATCACACTGATAATCGTATTCAGGAACACCACGAGGACAATGGCAATCACATCCCCAGGACGACCCAAAATCACCAGAACTAAGCTGATAAAGAAAAAGACCCCATTGATAAATGTGAGAAAATTTTCCCGCAAAATATCTTTGTAGGAGCGATTGGACTCCTTCCCTTGGGCATTGGTTAATCCGGCCTCTTGGCAGGCAATGACCTCCGCCGTTGTTAAACCAATCAACTCTGATACATCTGACATAGGGAATTTACCGAGGTGATGGATCTAGGTCTATCTATAATGTCAAACAGGCTTAACAACGAAAACGGAACAGGGGGCATCCGCCACCACGGCCCCACTCACGGAACCTTGAACAACCCGTCGCATTCCCGTAAGTCCGCGGGTTCCGAGGATAATTAAATCGGCGGCGTAAATATTTGCTAAACGTATAATTTCCTCTGCCGGGTCTCCGGTGACAATTTCAATTTTGGCGGCGGCGGGGAGTTGGCTTTGAAACCGATGCAGATGTTCTTCAATGGCTCGGTAGGTTCCCTGGGGATGGGCGGAGGGGCGATCGGCGGGACTATCAAATCCAGACTCCGATGGGGAAATGACATGGGAAAGAATCACCTGGGTATCCGCATCAATGGGTAGCTGATACAGGGCTTCCATGACCCGCTCCGAAAAGTCTGTCATATCCAAGGCAATCAGAATCGTATTAAACATCCCCAGAAATCCCGCAACGGTGCTGACTTTTCAGTGTGCCATTAATTGAACTTGCTAGCATCGTGGTTACTTCATACACGTAGGAAGTCAAGTAAATCTTGGTTGAGTTGGTCTTTATGGGTATCTGTCAGACCATGGGGCGCACCAGGATAAATTTTCAGAGTTGCATTTTTCACCAGTTTGGCGGCGGCAAGGGCCGAGGTATCTATTGGGACAATTTGATCATCATCCCCATGAATAATAAGGGTTGGAATATCAAAGGCTTTCAAGTCTTCGGTGAAATCTGTTTCCGAAAAGGCTTTAATGCAATCTAAAGCATTTTTATGGCCCGACTGCATTCCCTGTAACCAGAACCAGTCGATCATTCCCTGGGATACCGCTGCTCCAGGACGATTAAACCCAAAGAAGGGGCCACTGGCTAAATCGCGATAGAGTTGGGAGCGATCGCTCAAAGATGCTGCCCGCAAACTATCAAAAACGGAGATCGGTAATCCTTGGGGATTTGCAGCTGTTTGCACCATTAATGGTGGAACCGCAGAAATAAGCGCAGCTTTCGCAACACAACCTGTTCCATGACGGCCAATATAGCGGCTAATTTCACCGCCCCCCGTTGAAAAACCCACGAGGACAATATTCTGTAAACCTAGGGTTGTAATCAAAGTTGCTAAGTCATCGGCATAGGTATTCATCTCGTTACCCTGCCAAGGTTGACTCGAACGCCCATGTCCGCGGCGATCGTGGGCAATACAGCGATAGCCGTGGGAGGCTAAAAACAACATTTGGGCTTCCCAGCTATCACTACTGAGGGGCCAGCCATGGCTAAAAACGACCGGCTGACCTGTACCCCAATCTTTGTAATAAATATCCGTACCATCCGCCAGACTTAGTTTGCCCATGATCGCAACTCGCTTGAATGAACTGCTTAGAATTTTCCGCTATCTAGTTAGCCTTTACCAATTCATCTATGGTAGGGCAAGCCATCCTTGCCGGTGCTATTCCCATAACTCACTATCTTCGGGATGATGTACTGAACCCATGGGCACAAATGCTGCGGCTGTCGCCTGTTTCCTTAGGATATTTCGGATAAGGGGGGTGTGGGGGCTTCGCCCCCAGCCAGGGGTTCCACCCCTGCACCCCGTCCCAACCAAACCATTGGTTGCTATAGATCAAGATATTAAATATTAATTTAAATAATTAAACCTTCTAAACGCTGACTCAGGGTCTTCGTCACCTCCTCAACGGCCTGGCGGGCACATTTACGATTACTGCGGTAGGTGGGCCAATAGTCATGGACGGGGATGGGTTCGCCAATGGTCATTTTCACCCGGCGGGGCCCCAGCAAGGTGTTGCAGTCCGGCACTGTCCCCTCAATCCAGGAAAAGGTACGCCAGAGAATTAACAGTACCTCGCCAAAGCGATCCATGGAGGGTTTTTCCCGGACATAGCTACCCGTCACCGAGGTAAACCGCTCCGCCAAACGCATGTGGCGCAGTCGCACATTGGCTTCTTCTGCTAACCAATTGGCGAGGCCCTTTTCAATGACCGAAAAGTCATCGGTATCGGAGCGATACATTCGATCCCAGGCCGCCTGCTCTAGGCGACGACAGCGATCGACAAACGTGGTGGCGGCTTTCAGGCCAAAATACCCCTCGGCAACATCTAAAATCACATTCAAGAGGCGTTGCAGTCGGGCCGCCAGTTGTTCATTGGCATCCGCCAATTCTGGCAGGGGTGGAAAGGTTTGCCGGTAGGAGGTGGCATAGAAGTCTTCGAGGCGATCGAGTAGGTGCAGGGCCAGGTTAAACAATCGTCGATAAAGGCTTTCTTGATCCGTGCCAATGGGGGCGGTGGTACAGCCTGCTTTTTTTTCCAGTTCGGTCATGACCGTTGCCAGGATGTCCCAGGAGGGTTCCGCCAAAAAGTATTGAATACCAATGGGGACAATATACACGGGTTGAGATCGCCCGGCTTTTTCTAAGTCTTCTAAGCACCAAAATCCTAACTGGGCCACCCCTGGCTCTAGGGGGGACACCCGTTCACTGTGGTCATTGGTGGATCCTTCCGGGGCCGCTGCCAAGGGAAATTCTCCCTCTAGCAACAACTGTCGCGCCGATCGCAGGGCTTGGGTGTCCAACTTACCGCGCATAATTGAACTTCCCCCCAAGCGTGCAAAGAGCCATCCGACACCATTACCGGCCCAGAGAGGAATGCCGCGATCGTAAATAAAATAACTATTCACCGGCGATCGCAGGGCCACGCCCATTTTTTTAGCCTGGCGGGGCAGTAGATGCCAGAGGAGATAGCCCATACACAGGGGATCATCCGTACTGGGGTGGCGAAAGGCGAGGATTAAACGCCCCTGGCCTGCCTGAAATTGTTGATAGAGATGGACGAGCTGCCCTAGATTGTCCGCTTCAATGGCGCGAATCTTCATTTTCCAACGCAGCCATGGTGGTAAAAGCTGGGCAAAGAACCACCAAACCCAGAAATTAAACTTTTGGGGCAAATACTGCAGGGGCGGCTGCACCTGACGAAAGGCACTAGACATGGGAGTGACTCCTTAGGGAAGATGAAAGTAGAAACTTTAGAACTTTGAACTCCGAACTTTGCTCTGACTCTGCATCACCCATGATGGTTATCAGGCAGTCTAGCACCCCTACCTAGAGGATTTGCCCGCCCCCATGCCACCTTTACGACCGCATATTACCGTGATCCTAGCCACCAGTCTGGATGGCAAACTGGCCAGTCATGCCGAACCAGATCAACGGATTGGCTCCCCGCGGGATTGGCACCATTTAGAACACCTTGTGGCCCAAACCGATGGGATTTTATTTGGGGCGAATACCCTTAGGTTAGGGGGCACGGCCATGCGGGTCGTGGATCGGGCCCTAATTCAGGCCCGTCGCCAGCGCAAATTGCCAGACCAACCCCAGCAGATTGTCTGTTCCGCCAGTGGCAATATTGATCCAGAGCTGCCTTTTTTTAGTCAGCCAGTGCGCCGCACTCTGTTGACAACCCCCCAGGGACAGGCCTCCTGGAAAAATAAACCCGGATTTGAGCAGATATGGGCAATGACAACCCCAGAGGGGGGCATTGATTGGCCGGGAGTGTTACAAAAAATGGCCGACCAAGGGATTCATTCCTTGGGAGTCTTAGGGGGCGGCATTTTAGTCACCAGTCTCTTTGAGCAGGGTCTTGTGGATAAATTTTGGCTCACCCTCTGTCCCCTAATCCTGGGAGGAACAACCTCTGCGGCGGCAATCGCTGGCTCCGGCTTTACCTTGGCCACGGCTCCCCGCTTCACCCTGCTGGAATCTCGACCCCAGGGCAATGAGGTCTTCCTACACTACCGTGTTGAGCCACCCCAGGGTGAATCACACCCAGGCTAAGGCTACCCATCAATCACAAAAATCACAAACCAATTACATATTTCCGCCATTCCGCATGGGTTCCGGTGCGGACGTGCTTGGTGACTTCAAAATAGAGGCTACTAATGGGGCGGCGGGGGGTTTGATGGAGGGGCATCTGAGCTTCCTTGGGGGTGCGATTGCCCTTTTTCACATTGCAGCGCACACAGGCCGTTACCATATTTTCCCAGGTATCACCGCCCCCCCGAGATTTGGGAATCACGTGATCCAGGGTTAAATCGTCACCGCTGTAACTACAGTATTGACAGGAATGACCATCTCGATGCAAGATATTACGTCGGGTCAGGGGAATTTCTTTATAGGGCATGGTGACGTAGTAGCGGAGCCGAATTACCGTTGGCAAGGGAAAGTCTTCGTAGATATACTTGCCGTTATGCTCAATTTGTTCCGCTTTACCCTTAATTAAAAGGACAACGGCTCGTTGCCAACTCGTAATGTTGAGTGGTTCATAGGAGGCATTAAGAACCAAAACCTTGGCCATACCAGTTGACGAGCAGAATCTTCCAGATATTACCATAACTCATGCCAAAAACTTGGCGATCGCCCAGATTGAGTGAAATTCCATTCCTGCAACCAACAAAATGGAGTGAAGAAGGGCTTGACATGGTTTGGTAGAATCCAATCAGGCAAGTTACGCCTATATTGGGCGGCCCATGAACGAGAACCGAAGGTTAATCCACTGTGGCGGAACCCATTTTTTGGCTAGCACTCTCACTTCTGCTCGTTGCTATCTGTTTAGCGGCGGTGTTGATTGCAGCCTTGCCCGCTTTTATGGAATTGGCCCGGGCAGCCCGCAGTGCGGAAAAACTCTTTGATACCCTAGGTCGGGAATTGCCCCCCACCCTAGAAGCAATCCGGCTCACAGGCTTAGAAATTAGTGATCTAACCGACGACATTAATGATGGGGTGCAAAGTGCCACCCAGGTGGTGCGCCAAGTGGATAAGGGTATCAGCTCTGCCAAAAAACAAGTTGAAGAGGCAAAGGTGACAACCCGCAGTGTCATGGCCGGTGTCAAAGCAGCCTGGAAGACCTGGAATCGGCCCACGCAGCATCCAGCCCAGTTGAATCATCGCAGCAATCGTTCCCTGGCCTTTACCCCAGAACCAGATCCATTGTCCCCTGCTCTCAACCAAGATAGGGAGCCAGCCCTAGGTGAACAGTCTGCGGATTCGCCCATACCTGGGGCACAGGAATCTAACTCGAACAGTCTAAACAAAGGCGAATAATGCCGGTGGTTAGGGTTTGCTCTGCATCTCGCCCCTGCTTCAGTTGGCTTTCAATGTTCAGGAGGGTGGGCAGACAAGCTTTAAGGGCCGCCAAAGGGGTATTTTTAATTTCTTTTTGAATAAAATAGATGCGCTTCGGATTTCCGACATCGGCAAGGCGGGCAATGACAGTGTTATCCCGTTCGCGATCGCTGGTGAGGAGTTTAACCCAAAGCCAGGTGCGAAACTGTCGGGTCAGGGTGGCCATTAAACGTAGGGGAGGTTCATTTTGGCGGAGTAAATCACTGAGTAACTCTAGGGCTGTACCCCTATCTCCTGCCAGGATGGTACTGGCCAAGCGCAAACTATTTTGGGTCGTGACGGTGACGAGGGCCGCCACCTGTTCCGGTTGAATGGTGGTACTTCCGGCATAGAGACGCAGTTTTTCCAGTTCGTTGTGGAGTTGCCGTGTATCGTTTCCCACGGCTTCCGCCAGTAGTTCAACGGCAGCGGCGGAGAGATTTACCCCCAGGGTTTTAGCCGCCTGCACCACGGCCGTTTCTAGTTCCTCGGTTTTCCAGGGGGGAATGGGGCTAAATTCCTGAAATTGGCCGTGCTTTTGCAGAAGTTTCACCACCTTGCTGCGACCATCGGGTTTTTGGGAACTGGTGAGAAGTAAATGGCATTCCGGCGGAATATGGGGCAGGGTCAGACTCAATTCTTCCAGTAAATCAGCACTACAACGTTGACCCAGATGGGTATTGGCTAACCAAACGAGGCGATCGCCACCGCCAAAGGGTAGGGTAAGAACTTGACTGAGGGCTTGCTGGGTTGACTCCGTTTGATCACCAGGCAATTTTTCATAATTAAAACTAACCCACGCCTGATCCAACAGACGATCTCGGAGGGCTTGTACCGCCTGCTGAAGGCGAAAACTATCTTCACCCCAATAAAAATAAATGCCCATAATTCACCGAGAAGCTCTTTTTCGATAGGGAATCAAAAATTTCAATTTTTCTTGTCTTTTGAGTAACATTTGGCCACACTGGGGGAGAATGGTATAATTTGCGACGTTAGACCCGTAACAATTGATCCATATCGTAAGTCTAAGGTACGTCCCCATGGCATCGACACCTGTTGCTCCCGTGGTTTTGGTTATTCTAGATGGCTGGGGCTATCGCGAAGAGTCCGCTGGGAATGCGATCGCTGCGGCCAATACCCCCGTGATGGATAGCCTTTGGACCGCATACCCCCACACCTTAGTCCAGACATCGGGTAAAGCCGTTGGTCTACCCAAGGGGCAAATGGGGAATTCCGAAGTGGGCCACCTGAATATTGGGGCGGGGCGGATTGTCCCCCAGGAGTTGGTGCGTATTTCCGATGCGGCAGAAGATGGAACCATCAATGATAATCCAGCCCTCGTTGACCTCTGCCAAACTCTCAAATCTCGCCAGAGCAAACTTCATTTAATCGGCCTCTGTTCTGAGGGGGGCGTTCACTCCCATGTGGATCATCTTTATGCCCTCGTGAAAATGGCCAAAAATCAAGGTATAGACCAAGTCTGTATACATGCCATTACCGACGGACGGGACACCGCTCCCCAGAGTGGCAAAGATGTGCTCACGGAATTAGATCAGCGATTAAGGGCGATCGGCGCCGGCCAAATTGTGACGGTCAGTGGTCGCTATTACGCGATGGATAGGGATCGCCGTTGGGATCGATGTCAACTGGCCTACGATGTGATCACCTCCGATGAAAATATTCAGGCCCAGTCTGCCCCGGAAGTGATGGGCAAATCCTATGCCCAGGGTGTGAATGATGAGTTTGTCATGCCCATTCGCATTGCCCCAGGAGCGATCGCCCCAGGGGATGGGGTCATTTTCTTTAATTTTCGCCCCGATCGCGCCCGTCAGCTAACCCAAGCCCTCATTGATCCTGATTTCAATGAATTTGAGCGATCGCTGATTTCTCCCCTTGGTTTTGTCACCTTTACCCAGTACGATGCCAGCTTCAAATGTGCCGTGGCCTTTCCGCCCCAAAACCTGGATAATATCCTCGGTCAAGTTCTGGCCCACCATGATCTCAAGCAACTGCGGGCCGCCGAAACGGAAAAATATGCCCACGTCACCTACTTTTTTAACGGTGGTCTAGAAGAAGCCCTACCTGGGGAAGATCGCATCCTCATCCCCAGTCCGATGGTGGCCACCTACGATCGCGCTCCGGCCATGTCCGCAGAAGCCGTCACTAATGTCGTGATCGAAGGCATTGAAAAAGAAATCTACTCCCTGATTGTGGTCAATTACGCCAACCCAGATATGGTTGGTCATACGGGCCAAATTGAGGCGACAGTCGTTGCCCTAGAAACCGTTGATCGCTGTTTGGGTCATTTAGTGGAAAGCGTCAGCCAACGGGGGGGAACCGTCCTAATTACGGCGGATCATGGCAATGCGGAGTACATGCGGGACGACGAGGGCAATCCTTGGACAGCCCACACCACCAATCCGGTTCCATTCATCTTAGTGGAGGGGGAAAAACGGAAAATACCGGGCCATGGAGCAGAGGTAAATCTACGAGATGATGGTTGCTTGGCAGATATTGCACCCACCATTTTAGACATTCTTAATCTCCCCCAACCCCCAGAAATGACGGGGCGATCGCTCATTAGTGTGGCCCCCTACGAAATGCGGATGAATCGAACTCCAGTGCGGGTAAAGCTCTAAGTGAGCGGCGAAAACTTCCGTTGCTGGACATCTTGACAATAGGCCTGAACGGCGGTGGCGATCGCCCCTCCCAACTCCGCATAGATAGGGGCAAAGGGGGGAGGTTGTGTCGTTAGGCCCAGCAAGTCAGCGGTGACTAGCACCTGGCCATCACAATCATGGCCGGCGCCAATGCCAATGGTGGGAATCTGAAGTTTTTGGCTAATGGTTTGGGCTAGGGAGGCGGGAATATGTTCCAAAATGATCCCAAAGGCCCCGGCCCGTTCCAGGGCGATCGCCCCCGCAAGGATTTTTTCAGCGGTTTCCGGTGTTTTTCCCTGCTGACGCAAACTACCAAAGGAATGAATCATTTGGGGAGTTAAGCCAACATGGCCTAAAACAGGGATACCCGACTGCACCAAAAGCTCTGTAGCCGCAAGGACACCGGGGGTTGCCCCCTCCATTTTCACCGCTTGCACTCCTGCTTCCTTCAAAAGCCGCCCCGCAGAACCTAGGGCCTGTTGGGGACTCGCATGATAGGACAAAAAAGGTAAATCACAAACCAAAAGGGCCGATTCCACCCCCCGTCGTACCGCTTGGGCATGGTGAACCATTTGATCGAGGGTTACAGGCAAGGTCGTGTCATAGCCGAGGGCAACCATTCCTAGGGAATCTCCCACCAAAATGACATCAATACCGGCCCGATCCAGGAGTTTTGCCAGCAGATAATCCCAAGCCGTTAGCATAGTGATCAAACGACCTTGCCCTTTCCACTGATGGAGTTGGGGAATAGTAACGGAACGATGGGGCATAAAAACAAGGATTGGGGGATTGGACAGTGAAGGGGAGTTTATCCCTGTTGGCATTTTTTCATATTGTTGGTTGTTCGTCCTTGCATGATGAAAATGGACAAGCCACTGTAAGCTATAAGCAAGAAAATTTATCTGGTAAAACTCCTGCCGCTCCTATGCAAGTCTATTGCACTCGCCCGGGCTGTCCCCAACCCCATAATACGTTTCCCGAACTGGATAATCAGAGGGTGCGGCGGAAAAATCCGCAGAAATTTTGTATTACTTGTGGCATGCCCATTGTCTTGAGAAATCGCTATGTGGCGGAACGCCTTTTGGGTCAGGGGGGATTTGGGGCAGCCTACCTTGCCCGAGATCTAGATACACCAGCCCTACGTCAGTGTGTCATTAAGCAATTTTTACCCAATACAACGGAGCCGGCCCAACTAGCCAAGGCCCAAGAATTATTTGAACGGGAGGGAGCCGTCCTCGAAGAACTCGGCCAACACGCCCAAATCCCCGATCTGCTTGCTTTTTTTGAGTTGGATGTGGACAATCCCCAGACGGGGAAGCAGGAAACCTTTTTTTATCTTGTTCAAGAGTTTATTGATGGCGATACCCTGGAGCAGGAACTACTGTCCCAAGGCTCCTTTGGGGAAAATCAAGTTTTGCAAGTTTTCAGGGAGCTTTTACCCGTCCTTCAGTATGTCCACGATCGCGGCTCCATTCACCGAGATATTAAACTGTCGAACATCATGCGGCAGCATCCGGAAAAAACGAAGTTTCCTGGACAGGGACAACTCTATCTTCTGGATTTTGGCGCAGTCAAACAGGTTTCTGGCCCCGGTGGAACTAAATCGGGCGCGATGACGGGCATCTATACCCCCCACTATGCACCACCGGAACAGTCCCGGGGGGAGCAGGTATTCCCCAGTTCGGATCTCTATGCCTTGGCGGTCACCTGCATTGTCTTACTGACGGGTAAGGCTCCGGATCAATTGTTTGAGGCCTACCATAACCGCTGGAATTGGCGTAGCCAGGCAGCGGTTAGCGATCGCCTCGCAGATATTTTAGATAAAATGCTCCATGCCACCCCCAGTCAGCGGTTTCAATCTGCCAATGAGGTGCTCCAAGCCCTGGCTGCGCCCACCACAACCAGTTCTGTTCCCCAGGCACCTAGCCCCCCACCCACCCCAACAAATTCACCCACGGTGCAGCAGCCCGCAGGCACGGTCGCTCCGCCTACGACCACCCCCCGACCCCAACCCGTAAAACCAGCCAAACCGCCCCGGGTTCGCACCCCCCCACCGCCCTTGCCCATTGCCAGACTCTTGTCGGCGGCAGCATTTACGGGCTTTGAAATGGCAGCCTTGGGCCTCGTCCTGCGGGGACTGATTCTGGAATGGAGTCTTTCTCTATCCGTGGGGGCTGGTATCCTGGGTATGATCTTTGCTCTCCTAGTCTTTCTTCAGTTCAAGGGCATTGTCGAAAAGTGGGAACAACTGGCGATCGCCATTGTCACAGGTTTAGTCATCGTCTATGTACCTCTACTGCAAGCAGGCCTAGGGGGCATGATGGCATTACTGGTTTGTGGTCTAGGAGGCTTGATTACCCTAGTGATTGGTAATATTTTTCTGGTGATTTATACTCTACTATCGCGGCTATTCTGAACCGCTACTCTAAACCTATGTCTCAACGCAATAACATTGTCCCCCTCCTATTTTCGCTGATCCTTACCCTAGGCCTGTTGGGGGGTGGAGCCTGGTTGGTTCTCCGGTTTCTGAAATCAGATGTTCCCCCCGGTATTCCCCTACCCACCCAAGGAAATGACAGTGATCCCAGCAATACTTTGCCCGGAACCTCCCAAGCTCCCTGGCCGGAGTCGGGGCAATCTAATCTAGACTTTTTTGCCCAAGTCCCCGCCGTGCCCGCTGGATTATTTAACTACGGCGGCAGTACCACCTGGGCCCCCATTCGTCGGGATGCGGATCCAGTGATTCAAGCGGTGTGGCCCAACTTTCGTTTGCGTTATACAGACCCCACCAGCGGCACCCCAGGATCCGGCAGTGGTATTCGGATGCTCTTGAATGATCAACTCGTCTTTTCCCAATCCTCGCGGCCGATTAATGACAGCGAACGGCAACAGGCCCAAAACCGTGGCTATCAATTAGAGGCCATTCCCGTGGCGATCGATGGGATTGCCCTAGCAGTGAATCCTAGCCTAAACATTCCAGGCGTAACTGTTCAAGACGTAGTGGATATTTATACAGGCAAAATCACCAATTGGAGCCAAGTGGGGGGGCCCAACCTCTCCATTACTGCCTATTCCCGTCGTCCCGAAGATGGAGGCACTGTGGAGTATTTTGTGGATGAAGTCTTGAATGGCCAAAATCTGGGCTCCAATGTGGAACTTACCCGCGATACCACCGATGGCCTACGAAAAGTAGGGGCAAACCCCGGCGGCATTTACTACGCCTCCGCCCCGGAAATTGTAGGTCAATGTACGGTGCGCCCCCTGCCCCTCAGTGCCCGTGGCTCCGATTTTATTCCCCCCTATCAATCTCCCTTTGCCCCATTGGAAAACTGCCCAGCCCAGCGGAATGTCTTAAACCATGGTGCGTTTCAAACTGGAACCTATCCGATTACACGACGGTTATTTGTGATTATTAAAAAGAATGGCCAACTAGATGAGCAGGTGGGCCGTACCTATGCGGATCTGCTTTTGACCAATCAGGGCCAGGAGTTAATTGTCAAGGCCGGTTATGTGCGCCTGCGGTGATCGGGCCCTAATCATTCATATTTTTATAGGTTGCCACCGCCGAAGGGGAAATTTGATTTAAGTATCGAAAAATCCAGTACTTAAAGACCGTATCTAGCATCACCGGAAACGTGGCAATAAACATATCAATAAAGTCTTCATTGCGAGGCAGGCCAAAATGCTGAAGGGTATTATTCACTAAGACCGTCCAACCGTGGGGCGAGTGGAAGCCAACAAAAACATCTGTAAATAAAATAATAATAAATGCCTTGGCACTATCGCTAAGGCCGTAGACCACTTCATCCATAAAGGCTTTGAGAATGGCGACCTGCCGCTGACCCGTAAAAAGGAGAATCGTAAAGGCTGCCAAGCCCAGGGCATCGGAAAGAATGTTTTTTAGGGGTTCAATGAGTTCTTTTTTATACTCCGTAGAAAGCTCGATCGCCTTTTGGCGGATTTGTGCTTCCACCTGTTCAGGGGCAAGGGGAATTTGACTCACCAAACTTTCAAAGCGAATTTTATTTTCAAAGCGAGCGAGTTCCTCTAAGACATTTTCTTCTAATTGTGAATTAATAATTTTCTCAATTTGACCCACGGCTCTGAAGTGATTCACAATCGGGCTGACCAGAAAAGCCTTGGATACCTGCTGGGTTAATAGGGGCACAATAATCAGGAGTAAAACAAAGCGAATGGCAATCCTTGTGCGAATTCTGGAGGTGCGAAAATCCCGCATCACCTCTGCTTCTGTGTCTTCTCCAGGATCGAGTTCACGGCGAAAGCGATCGGCGGTTCGTAAAATAGAGCGGGGAATAAAACTACTACTATCGAGCTTGGAATCTTCCGTCTTTGTATCGTCGTTAATATACTCGGCGCGATAGAGGGAGTCTTTATCGGTGAGTTGGGCATCATTTTTAACCGGATTTTTAGGGCGGCCATTCTTTGGCTCATTCCCGCGGCTATTGATAGCGGGTGTTGCTAGGGCCGATAATTCCCGTTCCCGCTGTCGTTTATAGCGATTGATGGTGGCATCAATGAAGCGGAGTTTTTCATAAATCGTGGGTTCTTTATCACCCTCGGCGATCGCCTCAGCCGTGACCGTATAGGTGGGAATAGTCCCATTCTCGATTCCAACTTGACGATGCAACCGTCCCCCAGGGGGAATCTGGATAACTTGGCTACTGGCACGAAATTCCGTCAGGCGCATCCGTACCGTTTTCAGAAGCTTTTTCAGTTCCGTCTCAAAGTAGCCTGCTACGGAGCCCGGCGGCAGAGACAGGGGACTAATGGGGCCAGACTGAAAATGCTCATCCTCAATGGCTTTTATGCGCAGAGCCGCCTCATAGGAGTCCTGCAACGCCCGCTCAGGAGTGGTCAAGTACCATTTTTCCCACTGGGAAATTGTTTGTCGCAGGCCCGAAAAGGGGTTGGGTGTCATGGCCAGGAATGCAGATAATGGTAGTAGGATCGTAGCAAATCCATTCACCTAACCAAATAAAACCAATAAAGTGGAGATCCCCCCATGGAACCGGCCCAAATCAAAGCCCTGGTTGAACAAGCCCTTGCAGATAAAATCCTCACCCTGAAGGAACACGGCGAGATTATTGATGCGGTGCTAGCGGATGGAGAAATTTCTGAGGAAGAAGAAGCCATCCTCCAGAATCTCCTGGAAAAAGTGGCGTCCGGTGAAGTGGATTCCCAATACTAAAGGTGGATTCAAGTTAATTCTAAATTTTTAGTAAAATAAAATCAATCAATCGAAATCCCACGAATTAGGGCGTGTTTTTTGAAGTTAACATCGCCCCAGTTTTTTGTCTCTACAAGTTCTGCAAGTATAGAATCTCGGTAAGATAGAAGCAGTGCGCTCCAATTCAGCAGGTTAATACGTTCTATGTCGTCGGTGTCGGTTCAGGATCATAGCCCCCAATCTGCCCCCATTGCCTTACCCCGTACCAGTGAATCAGAGACCCTGAAGCGGATTCGCCACACCACCTCCCATGTTTTAGCCATGGCCGTCCAAAAGCTCTTTCCCAAGGCCCAAGTGACGATTGGCCCCTGGATTGAGTCGGGTTTTTATTATGACTTTGACCATCCCGAACCCTTTAGCGAAAAAGACCTAAAGCGGATTGAAAAGGAGATGGTGAAGATTATCAAGCGGAAACTACCGGTGATCCGCGAAGAAGTAAGCCGGGAGGACGCGATCGCCCGGATTGAGGCCCTGGGGGAGCCCTACAAACTGGAAATTCTCGCAGACCTAGAGGAACCGATTACCCTGTACCACCTAGGGGATCAGTGGTGGGATCTCTGCGCCGGCCCCCATGTGGAAAATACCGCAGAGCTTAACCCCAAGGCGATCGCCCTAGAGAGTGTGGCCGGAGCCTACTGGCGCGGCGATGAAACCAAGGCCCAACTGCAACGCATCTATGGAACAGCATGGGAAACTCCAGAGCAACTGGCGGAACACCAGCGGCGCAAAGCCGAGGCCCTGCGGCGAGATCATCGCAAACTGGGCAAGGAACTGGGGTTATTTGTCTTTGCGGATCCCGTCGGGCCCGGCTTACCCCTATGGACTCCCAAGGGCACGGTGTTGCGTTCCACCCTCGAGGACTTTCTCAAACAGGAGCAACTGAAGCGGGGCTATTTATCCGTAGTGACTCCCCACATTGCTCGGGTGGATTTATTTAAGACCTCGGGCCATTGGCAAAAGTACAAAGAGGATATGTTTCCGCTGATGGCGGAAGATGAGGCCGCCGCCAACCTAGAACAGGGGTTTGTCCTCAAGCCGATGAACTGTCCCTTTCACATTCAAATTTATAAAAGTGAATTGCGCTCCTATCGGGATTTACCCCTGCGGTTGGCGGAATTTGGGACGGTCTATCGCTATGAGCAATCGGGAGAATTGGGGGGTTTAACCCGGGTGCGCGGCTTTACGGTGGATGATTCCCACCTGTTTGTCACCCCCGATCAATTGGATCAGGAATTCCTGAACGTGGTGGATCTCATCCTGGAGGTATTTCGCGCTCTCCATTTGCATCGCTTCAAGGCCCGGCTCAGTTTTCGGGATCCAGACTCGGATAAATATATTGGTTCCGATGAAGCCTGGTCAAAGGCAGAAAATGCCATCCAGCGAGCGGTGGAATCCCTAGGAATGGATCATTTTCTCGGTCTGGGGGAAGCGGCCTTCTATGGACCCAAGCTGGACTTTATTTTTGAAGATGCCCTTGGTCGAGACTGGCAGTTGGGTACGGTGCAGGTGGACTACAATCTGCCGGAACGATTTGATCTCGAATACATTGGCGATGACAATGAACGCCATCGACCGGTGATGATCCATCGGGCCCCCTTTGGATCCCTAGAACGATTAATTGGCATTCTCATTGAGGAATATGCGGGGGATTTTCCCTTTTGGTTAGCACCAGAGCAGGTACGACTCTTACCCGTGGGGGATGTCCAGCGGCCCTATGCTGAGGAGGTGGCCCATAAACTCAGACAGGCCGGTATTCGCGTCAAGGTGGATACCAGTGGAGATCGCCTCGGCAAACAAATTCGCAATGGGGAGACCCAAAAAATTCCGGTCATGGCCATTATTGGGGCCAAGGAAGCGGAGGAACACACCCTGAGTATTCGCACCCGTACCGACGGAGATGTGGGAAGTATTAACCTAGGGCAGGCGATCGCCAGTCTCAAAACCGCCATGGAAAACCGCAGCCTAGGATTCACCTGGCAAGACTAGGGCATCGTAAATTTAACGCGAACTTGAATTGAAATTTCTTAGAATAACCCTTTGAGGACACCATGAATACGGCTGAGTTACTCGTCAAATGTCTAGAAAATGAGGGGGTAAAATACATCTTTGGCCTACCGGGGGAAGAGAACCTCGACGTTCTGCAAGCACTGCGCCATTCCTCCATCGAGTTTATTACCACCCGCCATGAACAGGGGGCTGCCTTTATGGCGGATGTTTATGGTCGGCTCACGGGCAAAGCAGGGGTGTGTCTATCCACCTTGGGGCCAGGGGCAACCAATTTAATGACCGGCGTGGCGGATGCCAACCTAGATGGGGCCCCCTTGGTGGCGATCACGGGCCAGGTGGGTACCGATCGCATGCACATTGAATCCCATCAATACCTGGACTTAGTGGCCATGTTCAGCCCCGTCACCAAATGGAATGTCCAGATTGTCCGCCCCAGTATTACCCCGGAAATTGTCCGCAAAGGCTTTAAGGTTGCCCAAACGGAAAAACCGGGAGCCGTCCATATTGATTTACCAGAAAATATCGCAGGCATGGAGGTTGAAGGCTCTCCCCTAGAGTCCGGCCTCGTAGAAAAAACCTATGCCTCCTTCCAAAGTATTCTTAAAGCCTCGGAAATAATTAACAAAGCAGAAAATCCCCTGATTCTAGTGGGCAATGGGGCCATTCGCGCCGAAGCTGACGCGGCCCTGACTCACTTTGCGGAAAAGCTGAATATTCCCGTTGTCAATACCTTTATGGGCAAAGGAGTAATCCCCTACCAACATTCCCTCGCCCTATGGACCGTGGGTTTACAGCAGCGGGACTATATTAGCTGCGGCTTTGATCACGCCGATTTGATTATCGCCATTGGCTACGATCTGATTGAGTATTCCCCCAAAAGCTGGAACCCGGAAGGGCGACTACCGATTATTCACATTGCCGCAACCCACGCCGAAATTGACAGTAGCTATATTCCAGCGGTGGAAGTCGTCGGGGAAATATCCGATTCCCTCTACGAAATTCTGAAGCGGGCCGATCGCCAAGGGAAACCGACCCCCTATGCCGTCCATTTGCGCCAGGATATTGTGGCGGACTACTCCCAATATGCCCAGGACGATGGCTTCCCAATCAAACCGCAAAAACTCATCTACGATCTCCGCCAAGTAATGGGGCCCGAGGATGTGGTGATTTCCGATGTGGGGGCCCATAAAATGTGGATTGCCCGCCACTACCACTGCGATCGCCCCAATACCTGTTTAATTTCCAATGGTTTTGCCGCCATGGGGATTGCAGTGCCCGGGGCCCTTGCCGCCAAACTAGTCTATCCCAATCGCCATGTGGTGGCCGTCACCGGGGATGGGGGCTTCATGATGAACTTCCAGGAACTAGAAACAGCCCTACGAATGAAAACTAACTTTACAACCATTATTTTTAACGATGGTGGCTACGGCCTGATTGAATGGAAACAGCACCGCTACTTTGGTGAGTCCGCCTACGTTCACTTTGGCAATCCCGATTTTGTTAAATTAGCCGAAAGTATGGGCCTGAAGGGCTATCGCATTGAATCCACCGCCGATTTTGTGCCCACCCTGAAAACGGCCCTAGAGCAAGATGTCCCCACCATTATTGATGTTCCCGTAGACTACAGCGAGAATCTACGGTTTAATCAGCGTTCTGGAGAATTACACTGTACAACCTAGATTAAAGGTTAATCCCGCTTCTGGCCCCCTGCAAAAATTACCCTGACCCATCAGTCACAACAATAAACTATGGCAAATAAATTACGTCACATTGAAGTCTTACCGGATTTAGAGACCCTCTGTCAGCGGGCCTTAGACATTACCCTAGAATGCTTAACCGCTGCCATCAATGAGCGAGATCAATTTACCATTGCCCTAGCGGGGGGGAGTACACCCACCGGCCTCTACGAAAAACTCAGCAAAGAAAGTTTACCCTGGGATAAATTTCAGGTGTTTTGGGGAGATGAGCGTTATGTCCCCCTAGCTCACCCGGACAGTAATGCCGGCAAGGCCAAGCAGGTCTGGTTGGATCTGGTTCCGATACCGAGTCAAAATATTCACATCACCCCCACCCACCTCAAGGAACCGGTCGCTGCTGCGGCAGCCTACGAAGAAACCCTTCAGCGGGTGTTTCAAACCCATGGGGGCGAGATTCCCCAGTTTGATCTCATTCTTTTGGGTATGGGCCCCGATGGCCACACCGCTTCCCTCTTTCCCCATACCCCAGCCCTTCAGGTGAGCGATCGCCTGGTAACGGTGGGAAAAAAAGACGATCAACCCCGGATTACGTTTACCGTTCCCCTGATAAATCACGCCAAAACGGTTCTTTTTCTAGTTTCAGGATCCAATAAACAACAGGCCCTCAGCCATGTTTTCAACCGCACCGGTGACCCCCAGACCTATCCAACCCGCCTCATTGAACCGGAACAATCCCTAATTTGGCTCCTCGATCAAGAAGCTGGCCTAGGTGTCACTCCCCCAGAATCCTAGGATTGGCCATAGATGTATAATTTGACCTAGATATTCTGGCAATTCCCTAGATACAATGAGGTATGTTATTTTTTATCCTACCCTTGGGCATTTTCCTAACTCTTGTGTAGGATAGGCATGGACACAGGTTTCCTAGGACTCCTATGATTATTTGTCCCAGTTGCCAGCATTCTAATCCCGATCATGCGGTTCAGTGTGAGGCCTGCTTTACAGCGTTACCAAGTATGAAAAATTGTCCCAACTGTGGTGCCATTGTTCAGGCTGATGCCAGCTTCTGCGGTCAGTGTGGCTTTAGCCTGCGCCAAACCATGGCGAATTCATCCCCCGCAGAGGCTCCCGATCCCTTACCCCTAAATTTGCACGAGGGCGGTATTGAAATTTCCAGCCCCCTAGACATTGATTCCCTAGAATTAGCCGCCGAAGAAGCCCGGGTTAGCACGCTTTCACCGCCGCCGATACCGCCACCACCACCGATTTTTACCCATTCCCCTACCCGGGTTCAAACCAGCAAGGCCCAACTTGTCCATGTGCAGACCCAAACCCCCATTTCGATTCCCGTGGGTAAAATTGTGATTCACGTGGGTAAGCCCAACGATCGCATCCCCCCAGATATTGATGTGGCCGGTTTCCCAAACTCAGAAATTGTGTCCCGCATCCATGCTGACATTCGTATCGAAGGTGATATCCATTATCTCGAAGATGTGGGCAGTGCCAACGGTACCTACGTCAACGGCCATCCCCTCTCCCCCGGCAATCGTCATCGTCTCAACAATGGCGATCGCTTTTCCCTCGGAAAAGGAGATTTAGTCACCTTTGTCTATGAAATACTTAATACTTAACACTTCATTAACTAACGCTGACGGTAAACGAACGTGATTACCCTGACCCTTTTGCATCCTGTCCAAGCAACACCCGTCCAAAGTTGGACCTTTGAAACTGACCCAGTCATTCGCATTGGCCGGGCAGTGGATAATCATGTGGTGCTCTACAGTGCGGTTGTTTCCCGTCACCATGTAGAACTGCGGCGCAGCGGGGTTCATTGGGATGTGGTCAATTTAGGCACAAACGGTACCTACCTAGATGGTAAGCGGGTTCAACAGGCTCCCCTCAGTGATGGCGGCATCTTACGCCTAGCTCGCTCCGGCCCCAATATCCAAATCCGTCTTGCGGCGGTTGATCAGCCTCCTCCGCCCAATGCACGGATGGAAACCATTCCTGAGCAGACCCCCGCAGACAATGCATCCAAGGCAACCCATATCGCCAGTGCCACAGATATTGAAGATGGCGACAAAGAAGAAGGTGCCAGTAGCCCCAGGGAAGTGAAATCCGCCGCCCAGGGGGATAAGGCAAGCAGTAGTGATGACGAAGAGGATGACGAAGTTGAGGCCTTTGCCCTCACGGGAGATCTCCCCCAGGAATTCCTAGGAAAAAATCGGGCCCCGCCGGATTCCAGTTGTACCCATAGTCGGGCTGAGACAGGGGACATCTTTTGCATTGAGTGTGGTTATCCCCTGCGGGTTTGGAAGCAGATTGGCTCCTACCACGCCATTAAGTCTATGGGACAAAATAATACATTTTTAGCCTGGCGTAACGGGATTAGCCTCGTTCTCAAAAGCCACGGTTTGATGCCCTCCCGCCGGGATGCCCGTCAATTTTGCCGTCAATTTCAGCAACTAAGTCAATTATCCCATGCCTGTTTACCCAAGATTTGGGAAGGGTTCATGGTGGGGAAGCAGCCCTACGTTGCCATGGAAATGGTTTATGGCCGCAATCTTAAAAAATTAGTCAGTGAAGAGGGCCCCCTGAGTATTAACCAAGTCGCCCGCTGGTTACTCCCGGTTTGCACTCTCCTGGAAAAATTACACCAGCAGAATCCACCCATTGTCCACCAGCATATTCGCCCCTCCAATTTAATTCATCCCTACGCTGAGCGGGCGGATACGGGGTTAGTGCTCGTCGGCTGGGGCAAGGCCATGGTCTTAACCTCGGAATCCGGGACATTTATTGGCACGGTTGGCTACACGGCTCCAGAGCAACAGGAAGGTCATCCCCAACCCACGTCGGATCTGTACGCCCTAGGGGCGACCTTAGTGTATCTTTTGACTGGATATGAACCTGAAACCTACTACCGTTGGGGAGCTAAGGAGTATCGTCTCTATGCTGAAGATATTCCCCATTTGGATCCGCGGATGGTTCATTTGATTAATACCCTCACCCATCCCAATCCCCAAGAGCGTCATTCCACGGCCCGGGTCGTCAAGGAAAAACTGGAGCGATTTTTAGCAACGGCGACATCGGTTCAAGGGTTATCGAGTCAATGACATCTAAATCCCTAAAACCGCTCATGTATTCCCGTCGCTGGCTACTGCAAGAGTGGTTGTCCGTACTGGCCCTATTGCTGTGGGCGGTCTTATTTTTGTCCTACTGGCTGGGCGATCGCCTGGCCCTGCTGATTCATCCCAATTATTTTCCCTTGGCGATCGCGGCGGGATTTTTACTGTTAATCTGTGGCCTGTGGCAAACGGTTCGCCTGTGGCGGCGGCAGGTGGTTCCCGTCCAACATGTTTCCCTACTCCCGCCCCTATTTACGACATCGGTTTTGCTTGGGGCCGCAGTGATTGGTCTATTAATTACGCCCCAACCCTTTAATAGCCAAACTGCCGAGCATCGGGGATTAAATGAAGGGTTAACGGTGACCCGTAATCGCCCCGAATCCTTCCGGGCATCCCAACGACCGGAGGATCGCTCCCTCATTGATTGGATCCGCACCCTAGATGTTTATCCTGAGCCGGATGCCTACAATGATTTACCTGCAAATATTGAAGGCTTTGCCGTTCACAGTAGCAACCTGCCGCCTAATTACTTTACCTTGACGCGGTTTGTCTTGACCTGTTGCGCGGCGGATGCCTATCCCGTGGGACTACCGGTGAAAATCGATGGCGATCGCTCCGCCTACACCAAGGATAAATGGTTCCGAGTCCAGGGACGAATGATGACGGAAACCTTGGCAGGACGACGACAAATGGTGCTGCGGGCAGAAACCATTACCCCCATTGATACGCCGTCCAATCCCTTTGCCTATTAATGACGATAGATTGGATAAGAGTGACCTTGGATAGCCCCACAAATTTCGCATTGTTATCAAGTAATAAAATTGCAAATGTTTTGTACTACGCAAAAATTTTCAATCTAAAAAAAACAAACTTGATCATGACTCCATTAGACGTTAATGATTTAATTAAAACGATTGATTCTTTGTTTGACGAACTAAATAAAAAAAATATATCCTACCTTTTGGTTGGTGGCATTGCCATGTTAACTCTTGTGGAAGGACGGAACACGGAAGATGTTGATCTGATTATGTCCTACTCAGACTTGAGTAGTCTAGATAAAGTTATAATAAATCATGAAAATAAAAATTTTGTTCGTGCAAATTATCAAGGTTTGCAAATTGATTTGTTGTTAACTCAAAATCCACTATTTGAGCAAGTCAAGCAGAATTATAATAATGAAATTGAATGGAGAAAATTTCGTATTTCTTGTGCAACTCCAGAAGGCTTAATCATTTTGAAATTTTACGCCCTACCCTCACTTTATCGACAAGGAAATTTTGATCGAGCGGCTCTTTACGAAACGGATATTCTCCAACTTTTGTATCATTATAATGTTAATTTAGAGCAACAAATTCAGATCGTTGATCCCCACCTTCTTGCCAGCGATCGTTTGGCTATTCGTGAAATTGCTCAAGATATTGAAAAACGTTGCAGAAGAATGCAAGGAAAACAATCTTCTCATCAGCAGGATCAACTAGAACCATAAAAAAATCATGGCTGTATAAACTGATCGTACAGTTGAGTTGTTTGGGCAACCATGGTTGCTAGGGAAAAATTATCTCGATAGCGATCGCCACTGTTTTGGCCAAAGCGATGGCGTAGTTCGGGGTCGGCAACGAGTTGGCCGAGTTTTTCGGCAAGGGCCGTTGCATCCTGGGGTGGAACGATAAAGCCATTGATTTTATCGGCAACTTGTTCGGGAATGCCACCGACATTTGTGCCAACAATGGGTTTTCCCTGGGCCATGGCTTCGGCACAGGCCAAACTACAGGCTTCTTCCAGGGAGGGGAGGACAAAAATATCAAACACCTGCATCAAGTTGGCAAGATCCGCCACATAGCCCGTAAAAATCGTGCGATCGCCCACGCCCAAATCATCCGCCTCCTGCTTCAGGTCTGCTTCCAAGTCACCGGTTCCGGCAATCACTAAGCGCAAATGCTCCCCGGATAATTGGGCAAAGGCCTGGATCAGGTACGTGAGTCCCTTAACCGGATTTAGGCGGGCGGCGGTGCCAATAATTAATTGCTGATCAGGCTGAAGATGAAGGGTTTGCGCCCATGCCCTAGTTTTTTCCGGCTCTAGCTTCGGCTGGGGAACCCCGTTATAGATCAAATGGCGTTTAGGGCCGGCCAACCCAAATCGCCGCAGTAGGTCATCCTCGGCTTGACACACCGTAATCACCCCCTGGGCCAGCCATTGACTCAACCAGGCACTGGTGCGGTAGCTAAAGAGGGCGCCACTGCCATGGTAGCCATGGACGGTAAAAATCATGGGTGTGTGGCGTAGTACCCATCGACAGGGAATCATTAGTTCGTGGGCCCCATGGATATGCACCAGATCAATCTTTTTCTGGCGGTGCATGGCCCTTAGCGCCCGGAGAACCTCAAAAAAACCCTTAAAAAAATTAAAATCCCAACGGGTAAAGGTAGCCTGGGGAATGGATAAGGCACGGAAGGGAGCTGCCCCCGGGCCATCGGGAGCTAATAGGGAAAGATCATAGCGATCGCCTAGGGCTTGGATTAAACTCAAGGCCTGTTTTTCCGTCCCCCCCTGACCAAGATAGGGCAGAACGTAGAGAATATGGGTCATAGCCCGATCGCCTGATTATCCCAATCCCAAGGAGAGGGCCTCATCCTAAATAGCCCTAAGGAGTCGTGGATTGGCTGGTCTGCTGTTGTCCGGCAGCAATGCGCTCCCGCAGGATTACCAAGGCTTGGGAATATTGGGGATCCTTGTCCGTGCCAATGTCATCACGGGTTAGGCTTTCCCGCTGGGCATCCGTTAAGGCAAGCTCAATATCTGGCTCAATGCCTTTTTTGTTAATATCCCGGCCACTGGGGGTTAGATATTTGGCAATCGTCACCGCAATTCCGGAAGCTTCACCCACGGGTTGCACCGACTGCACTAGGCCCTTACCAAAGGTTTTCGTTCCCACCAAGGTCGCCCGGCCATTGTCTTGCAAGGCTCCGGCCAGAATTTCACTGGCACTGGCAGAACCACCATCAATTAAAACCACCATGGGTTTATCCGTCAAAAAGCCCCGGCCTGCTTGCAGGCGATCGGAAACCCCTTGACGATTGACCGTGGAGACAATCGTGCCTTGGCGCAGAAACATGCGGGCAATTTCTGCACTGGAGAAGAGTAACCCCCCTGGATTGGATCGCAGATCAAGGACGTAGCCCACGACATTTTCCTTTTCAAATTCCCGAATCGCCGATCGCATCTCCGCCGCTGCATTGGAACTAAACTGAACGAGGCGAATATAGCCCACTTTGCCCTGGGGCGTTTCCCGCAGACTATGGCGCACAGGATGGATCTCAATGCGGGCGCGAATAATATCAAAGTTAAGAATTTGGTTATCCCGGCGCACCTTGAGGCGGACGCTGGTATTCACCGGGCCGCGAATCATCCCCACCGCCTCGTTTAAGTCCATGCCCTTGGTACTCGTGCCATCAATTTCGATGATCACATCCTTGGCATTCAAACCCGCATCCGCCGCCGGACTCCCCTCAATGGGGGAAATGACCGTGATTTCGTTGGTTTCTTCATCTTCGGTAATCGTAATGCCCACCCCCGTTAATTCCCCGGAGGTTTCAATTTGCATCGATTTGAACTGCTCTGGATCCATGAAACGGGTATAGGGATCGTTAATTTTCTCTAACATTTCCCGCGCCGCTTTGTAGGCATCATCGGGGGTGGCATATTCTCGGGACAGGTACTCTCGCCGCACTGCCCGCCAATCATTGCCATTAAATGTGGCATCCACATACTCGCGATCGATGACCTGCCAGATTTCATCCACTAATTCCTTGGGACTTTGGCGAAACCCTGCCAGGCTCTTAGACAAATGCAAACCGGCTCCAGTGACAGCCACGGCTGCAGTTAAAACAACGGTTGCCCCAACCACCAGAGTACGATTTGATAGTCTCATAGTGCTTTTCCTATAGTTTCTTAAGCCTACGCTGAATCTAGCATAGCCTATCTACTTCTTAGGGTTTAGACGGACGAGGATACAGATCGTTCCCGTCGGGCTTCATCCTGAGCTAAGATCATTAAGGTTTGTAGCAAATCCTTGACTTTTTCGTTCACTTTTTCCTCAGGTTTTTTATGACTTTGCCCATCCGCAACGTTGCGATCATTGCCCACGTCGATCACGGCAAAACCACTCTTGTTGATGCCCTGCTCCACCAATCCGGTACGTTTCGGGCGGGGGAAGATATTCCCGATTGTGTTATGGACTCCAATGATCTGGAACGGGAGCGGGGCATTACCATTTTGGCGAAAAATACCGCCGTTCGCTACAAAGATATTCTCATTAACATTGTGGATACCCCTGGTCACGCCGATTTTGGTGGTGAAGTCGAGCGGGTCTTGGGTATGGTGGAGGGCTGCCTGCTGATTGTGGATGCCAATGAAGGGCCAATGCCCCAAACCCGATTTGTCCTCAAGAAGGCCCTAGAAAAGGGGTTACGGCCGATTGTCATCGTCAACAAGATCGATCGCCCCCAGGCAGAACCCTACCAGGCGATCGATAAGGTTTTAGATCTGTTTATTGAACTGGGTGCGGACGACGATCAGTGTGAATTTCCCTACCTGTTTGCCTCCGGTCTATCGGGCTATGCCAAAGATGGTCTAGAGGATGAAGGTAAGGATATGCAGCCCTTGTTTGAGGCGATGTTACGCCATATTCCCCCTCCGATTGGCGATGCGGATGCCCCCCTTCAGTTGCAGGTCACGACCCTAGACTATTCTGAGTACCTGGGACGGATTGTGATTGGCAAAATCCACAACGGCACGATTCAGATGGGTCAGCAGGCGGCCCTGGTTCGGGATCAGGGACAAATTGTCAAAGGTAAAATCACCAAGCTACTGGGATTTGATGGCCTACGCCGGGTTGATTTAGACACGGCCTCTGCGGGCAATATTGTCGCCATTGCTGGATTTGCCGATGCCAATATTGGCGAAACCATTACCTGCCCCAATGAACCCCGGGCCCTACCCCTGATTAAGGTGGATGAACCCACATTACAGATGACTTTTGCGGTGAATGATTCTCCCTTTGCCGGTCAAGAAGGGAATTTTGTTACCTCTCGCCAACTGCGCGATCGCCTCTATCGGGAACTGGAAACCAATGTGGCCCTACGGGTCGAAGACACCGACTCCCCCGATCGCTTTGCCGTGTCTGGCCGAGGAGAATTGCACCTAGGGATTTTGATTGAAACCATGCGTCGGGAAGGCTACGAGTTTCAGGTCTCCCAACCCCAGGTCATCTATCGGGAAGTGGGGGGTCAACCCTGCGAACCCTACGAATGCCTAGTGCTGGATGTGCCAGAGGAAGCGGTGGGAGGGTGTATTGAGCGAATTGGCCAACGCCGGGGGGAAATGCAGGATATGCAGGTGGGCAGCAATGGCCGTACCCAACTGGAATTTGTAATTCCGGCCCGGGGTCTGGTGGGCTTCCGGGGAGAGTTTATGCGCCTTACCCGAGGTGATGGCATTATGAACCATAGCTTTTTAGACTATCGGGTTTTAGCTGGGGATATTGCCGCCCGCCGCAATGGCGTACTCATTGCCTTTGAAGAAGGAACCACCACGTTCTATGCCCTCAAAAATGCTGAGGATCGGGGAGTGTTCTTTGTTACTCCGGGCACGAAGGTGTATAAAGGTATGATTGTCGGTGAGCATAACCGCCCCCAAGACCTAGAGCTAAATATCTGCAAGACGAAACAACTCACCAATTTCCGTTCCTCGACTGGGGATGAACTAGTCCAGCTACAGTCTCCGGTGGAGATGAGTTTGGAGCGGGCCCTAGAGTACATTGGCCCCGATGAATTGGTGGAAATTACCCCCCAGTCCATTCGTCTCCGCAAGGTTACAAAAAAGCTGGCCCGACGTTAACCAAATGCGGCGAAATACTAGTGATGGGGCTGACCCGATGAGGAACTAAACCAGGCACTAAGCCAGGTGTGCATTTGCTGAATTTCTTGACTTTGGCTACTGACAATGGCTTCGGCAAAGGGTTTAACGGGTTCATTTTCCACCAGATTCCCACGCAATAGCTGCTGGGACATCATCACCGCTCCCATGTGGTGCATAATCATATCTTCTAAAAAAACCTGATCGAGGCGATCGCCCTCTAGGTTGGTCAAATCCCGCATCATGGGTTGATATTGACTCGGCTGATTTTCATTGGGATGCCAAGCAGCTAGCCAGGCCGCCATTTGCTGAATTTCAGCGGACTGAACCGCAATAATTTCTTGGGCAAAGGCTTTCATTTCTGGACGTTGGCTACGGGCAAGGATAATCTCAGCGGTATCAATGGCCTCTTGATGGTGGGGGATCATTTCCCGTAAAAATTCGGCCTCACTAGTGACGTTCATATGCATATCATGGCCGCCGTGATCCATGCCCCCATGGTTCATGGAGGAGTGATGATTCATAGCCTGGGCCGCAGGATCGCCCTCCTTGGACTGGAAAAACTGGCTACCGGCGTAGGCTCCAACGGCAATGACCGCAACGGAGGCAATAGATGCCATAACAACTTTTTGATTCATCGATCACAATCCATGGGTGCTTCAATTCCAGGTTAAACCTTCCAGTTAAGGGGAAGGTCAATTTCATGGCCGGACTGGGGAGATCAACCCTCCCTAAATCAGAAATGCCCCCTCCAGATAGGTGGTTAACTCAAGCTCATAGGCATTTCGTGGCATGGGTTGACCCAGGGAAATCTTGGGCTGCTGGAGTGCATGGGCTGGAACCGGATCAACCCGAGGGCGATAGAGGACTAAGGCCACATCAAAGCGACAGGGATTATTTTGTAACGTTGGATGGGCCTCTAGAAAGAGGGCGGCAGTTTGGATCAGTCGCTTTTGCTTGATCGGTGTAATGGCCAGCAGGCCATTATGATCCAGGTTGCGGTGGCGACGGGTTTTCACTTCCACAAAGGCAACGGTGCGATCGCTCCCTTGGGCGACAATATCCAGTTCTCCCCAAGGGCAATGCCAGTTTTGCGCCAAAATGATGCTATTTTGCTGGCGTAACCAATCTGTCACAAAGGTTTCACCAACGCTGCCCATGTCTCGACCCATTTCGGCCGCTCCCCAAGATGTCCTTCCCATCCTAACAGCCCTACTCCAGCGGCAAAGCCAGGCCACCCTGCCCTTCCATACCCCTGGCCATCAACAGGGACGGGGAAGTTCCCAGGTGATCCAAGACCTCTTGGGTGAGGGTTTAAGCCTAGATTTAACGGAACTACCGGGCCTAGATTATCTGGCGGCCCCATCGGGGCCCATTGCTGAGGCCCAAGACCTAGCAGCCCAAACCTTTGGCAGCGATCTCACCTGGTTTTTAGTCAATGGCTCCAGCGTGGGCATTATGGCAGCCCTTCTGGCCACGGTGGGGGAAGGGGAAACGGTTCTACTCCCCCGCAATGTCCACCAATCAGCCATCTCCGGCCTGATTCTATCGGGAGCTAACCCCGTATTTATCAATCCCGATTGGGATGCCACCTGGGGTCTTGCCTATCCCCTAGGGGCGGAACAGGTGGCCCAGGGACTTGCGGCCCATCCAGAGGCCAAGGCGGTTTTTCTCGTCAGCCCCACCTACGAAGGGTTATGTAGCCCTCTGGGGGCGATCGCCAATGTGGTCCATAGCTACGATATTCCCCTGATCGTGGATGAAGCCCATGGCAGTCATTTGGGTTTCCATCCCCAGTTACCGCCATCCGCCCTGAGTCAAGGGGCCGATGTGGTGATTCAATCCAGCCATAAAACCCTGACGGCCCTGACCCAAGCAGCCATGTTGCATCACCAAGGTTCCCGGATCCATGGCCAAGCTCTCAGCCGTTGCCTCAATCTTCTCCAAACCACCAGCCCCAGCTATCTTCTCCTTGCGTCCCTGGATGCCGCCCGACACCAAATCGCAACCCAGGGGCAACAACACTACGATCAGCTTATCGGGGCGATCGCCGATTGCTGGCAGAAACTTGATCCCTTGGGCCTGCCCCGCTTGGACAATAGATTGGGCCCCATGGATCCCACCCGCCTCACCCTGGGAACCTGGCCCCTAGGTCTAACAGGCTTTGCCTTGGACGAATGGCTCGATCAACAACAGAAAATTACCGCCGAACTCCCCTGCCTACGCTATCTAACCTTCCTATGGGGTTGGGGAACCACTGCAAAAATGCTCGAATCCTTTAGTGAGGGGATCAATGCCTTGATGCGAGCCTATCCCATTCTCCGCCATGATCCCCCTGCCGCCTTTCCCCTAAATGAATCAATGCTCCCTAGTATCAGCCAGCCCCACCTCACCCCCCGTCAAGGATTCTTTGCCCCCCAGGAGTCCTTTCCCCTTGGCGAAAGCATTGGCCGCATCAGTGCCACGAGTCTCTGTCCCTATCCGCCGGGGATCCCCCTAATTTTGCCGGGAGAAGTGATTACAGCGGGGGCGATCGCCCAAATGGAGCAAATTCTTGAGGCGGGGGGACAGATCACCGGCCTAGAGAATCATTCCCGGAAAACTGTTTCCGTCGTGATGTCCTAGTCAATACTTTTAAATATTGAGTCAATGGTTTTGAATATTTTCATGGAAAATCATAGGATACATGAAAATCAAATTTACCCTTACTTACCCTAATTAATAATGCGCGGCCGTTTTCTTTCCGTTTTGGTTCCAGGAATCCTCACCCTAGGCTTAGTAATTGGTCTACCTATGGTGGGTTTAGCCGCCCGTTCGTCCCCAGAGGCGATCGCTCCCCCTTCAGAGGGTCTGCTGTCCCAAGCCCAAGAAAATCCACCCTGGGGATTTATTGATCGCGGCGGTAAAGTTGTGATTGAGGCTCAGTTTGAAGATGCCTATTCCTTTAGTCAGGGGTTAGCTCCAATCAAGTTTCGTGGCCGCTATGGCTACATTGATCGCAATGGCAAAATGAGTATTCAGCCCCAGTACGAGGAAGCCTATGCTTTTTCGGAAGGTTTGGCTCGAATAAAATTTAATGGTCGCTATGGTTTTATTCAGCGGAACGGCCGACTACGCATCCCCGCCAAATATGAGGACGCAACCGGGTTTGTGGATGGCCTAGCGGGGGTCAAGGAAGGGGGGCGTTGGGGCTACATCAGGGACAATAGTCGCTATGTCATTGATCCCCAGTTTGAAGAGGCTCGGGAATTTGCCGAGGGCTTGGCCGCTGTCAAGATCAATGGCAAGTGGGGATTTATTGATAAACGGGGTGAGGTGGTTATTCCGGCCCGATTTGATGCCGTACAGCCCTTTAGTGATGGGGTAGCAGCGATTCAAATGACCCAGAAGTGGGGATTAATTGATCGGAATGGTCGCACCGCCGTTGCCGTGAATTATGACCGATTATCCAGTATGGCGGAGGGCCTCTCTGCGGCCCAACGGGATGGGAAATGGGGATTTATTAATAAAAGTGGCCGGGCGATGATCCCCTTCCAGTATGAGGATGCCCTGCCCTTTTCAGAAGGTTTAGCTGCCGTCAAACAGGGCGATCGCTACGGCTACATTAATAAAAATAATCAGAGGGTAATTACCCCCCGCTACGATCGGGCTTTTCACTTTATTGATGGTTTAGCCCCGGTCAAACAGAACGATCGCTTTGGCTTTATTAATTCCCGTGGTCAATTTGTGATTCCGGCCCGATTCCAAGAGGCCTACTACTTTGCCGAAGGGTTAGCCCGCATTCAACCCTAGATACAAGATTCAGCTACCCCATCCCCATCTGAAAATTTCTAAAAAAAACTGCCCCCAAGAAACGAGTGGGGACAGTCATTACCACCTAGGGCAACTTGGGGCCGCAGCCAAGAAGGCTAAATTAAACGAATCATAAAACGGCCCAAAACCAATGGAGCAGGACTATTCCTTCAGGAAACCGCTATAGGCTTCCATGCCATGCTCACTAATATCCAAGCCCTTGATTTCCTCTTCTTCGTGGACACGAATGCCCAGGGTACTCTTTAGACCCAGCCAGAAGATACTCGTCAACAGCACGGTAAAACCACCGATCGTCATAATCCCAATGATTTGAGCGATCAATTGGTTAATTCCATTGCCGGTGAGTAAACCAGCATCCATGCTGAATAGACCAACCGCCAAGGTTCCCCAGATACCACACACCAAATGAACAGAGGTGGCACCGACGGGATCGTCAATTTTAATGCGATCAAACATGAGCACTGAGTAGACGACAATCACCCCAGCGATCGCCCCAATAATCACGGCAGACAGATAGGATACGGCATTACAGCCAGCGGTAATCCCCACTAAACCGGCCAGAATTCCATTGATGATCATGGAGAGGTCAGGCTTGCCAATGACCAGCCAAGCGGTAATTGTTGCCGCAACACCACCCGCCGCCGCCGCCAAGTTGGTGGTGACCGCAATATAGGGGACGGCTTCACTAGCTGCCAACTCGGAACCTGGGTTGAAACCAAACCAACCAATCCAGAGAACCAAACAACCCAACATCGCAAAACCCATGTTGTGGCCAGGAATGGCATTAGGGGTTCCATCACTGTTGTACTTGCCAATGCGAGGCCCGAGGAAAGCGGCTCCCATGAGGGCGGCCCAGCCACCAACGGAATGGACTACAGTTGAACCGGCAAAATCAGCAAAGCCAACGTCAGCAAGGAGACCACCACCCCAACTCCAGTGGCCGGTAATGGGGTAGGAAATCCCGGTCAGGAGCAAGCTAAAAATCAGGAAGTCCACAAACTTAACCCGTTCCGCCACTGCCCCGGAAACAATCGTGGCAGCGGTACCGGCGAAGGCAGCTTGGAATAGGAAAAATACGGGAATAACCAGGCCGTCCGGAAAGGGATCCAAACCATAGGTTGCTGGATCTTCACTGCTGAGGAAGAAACCGCCCATGCCAATAAATCCACCGCCCCCTTCTGTACCAAACATGAAGGAGAAGCCAATGGCCCAAAAGGCCAAGGTGGCAAGGGCAAAAACAATCAGGTTTTTAGACAAAATGTTGACGGCATTCTTTTGGCGGCAGAAGCCGGCTTCTAACATACCGAAACCCGCATTCATGAAAATGACTAGAATTGCGGCCACCAAAATCCAGATATTATTCAGAACCCCCTGCACATCTTCGGGAGTTAAGGGTACCTCCTCCATGGCTTCTTGAGCTTGTACCGCTACCCCCCAAGCACAGAGGATGATGATTGCAAGGGGAATGCAGGCTAGTACGGCCGGCGATCGCAGGCGAAAATTAGGTAAGGAACCTAGCCCGGCCAGGGGTCGCTTTGCCTTTCTGGCTCGTTTTAATTTCAACTTAGGCATCTCTCTACGTTCTCAACGGGTGGACAAATTTCAAGACATCAAATAGACATCAATAACTTAATGGGGTGAGGAAGTATTCAGCAAGATCTAGTCCATTTTTAATAACTGTCACAGACCAGATAAAAAATAAACTGGCATGAGCAGTCCTAACGACTAACGCAGGTAGGTCGATTGACAAGGTCAAACATTTTACCCGCAGTTAACCTTCGATTGCATCAGTTCTCACAGGTGAAATTCTGTATTTTCTTATACAATTCATCAGGAGTGAAAAACAGCCTATGCTAGAGAAGGTCAGGCCTAGAACCGCAGGAGGGTTTTATCCGTGACCATAATTTTTTATTGCATTGGAGATAGTGGCGATCGCCCATGGGTATGATTTGGGAACTGGATTTCTATTCCCGTCCAATCTTGGATGAGAATCAAAAGAAGCGTTGGGAATTATTGATTTGTGATAGTGATCAAACCTTTCAATTTGCCAAAAACTGTAGTGGTGCGGAAGCCAATGCCCGTTGGCTAGAAACCGCCTTAAACGAAGCCAAAGAGCAATGGCAAAAACAATATGATTTAACGGACAATACTCGTCCTGAAAAAGTTCGCTTCTTCCGGCGGGCCATGAACAGTATTATTGTGCGGGGATGCGAAGCCGCCGGTCTAGCGGCCATTCCCAGTCGTCGTACCTTTGCCCTGACTCGCTGGCTCCAAGAACGAGTCGAGCAGGTTTACCCCTACGAACCCGGCTATGATCCTGCGTTGGCAAACCCACCCACCCTCCCGCCCCCAGCCCCTGAACCCTTACCCCCAGCCCTCAGGGGAGAGCAGTGGCAGTTAACAGCCATACCCTGGTCAGAGTTAAATTCCGCCCGTGATTGGGGTCTTCCCTTTGGGGACATTCCTTCCCTAGCTCTGTTTGATCTGGAACCGGATACCCCCATTCCCGGACTGATTATTTATTCCCAACGAGCTTTGCCTTTAGCGGGCTGGTTATCCGGCATAGAACCAGCATTCATTGACTCAATATCCACACCCCTCAACCAATTAATTTTGGAAACTGGAGCCAGCGATCGCTGGATTTTAGCTACCTTACGGCAATCTGACCTCATCAAGGAAGCAAAAGCCTTTATGGAGGGGATCAAAGACAGTCAGAATCTTCATTTTTTGGCGGTTCAACCCTCGCCAACGGTAGAAGAGCTGAGCGGTTTTTGGCTCCTCTGCCTAGATGAATTTATGTAATCCTTATTTAATACTATTGTATAATAAATAGAATCAACGACCTCAAGGGAAAAGCCGATCCCTGCTGCAAGAAGATTTGAGACGGAGGAAAATGATCCGATGGAACCTAGCCCAAACGAGATCAACTGTGATGAAGCCTGTGTAAATGGCTGTATTCTCGGTGAAAAATGTCCCCATCGTGCCTACTTAGCTGACGTATCTAAGTTTATTAACGACACCCCCATGGACAAAATTATTGCGATCGCCGAAGAAAGTGTCCAAAAACGCTTTATTCAATCCCTAGAGCGAGAACGAATGCAACTTCCCCACCAACCCGAGTAGTAAAAAAATTAATTTTTATTTGGATTATTTACAACTTACGTACAGCTAGAGTTATTTTTCTGCAAATTATCTAGCCATAGTTGCAGATCCGAAAAGCATTGGAAGTCTAGGAGAACATCCACCAAGGTTTCCAATTGCAGGACAGAGAGGTTTTCCAGCCGAAGACGCAGAGCTTCGGGTACAGTTCCTAAGCGGCGGGTCAATAGTCGCAGGATTAAGGTCAATTCTCCCTCTTGCCGTCCTCGCTGCTCTCCAATGCGCTCCCCTTCTTCCTTGATTTCTTGGTAAAAACGGGTTTTATGTAACTCTGTAGCAGTAAACCCTAGCATTTCCTCTACCTCTTCCCGACTTAGATGGGTAAATTTATACACCAAAATGGTGGTCAGTAGTTCTATTATGGCGCAGCTAATCGACTCCGGTTCCTGTTGACTGCGAGCCAAAATTTCTCTAGCAACAGTGGGGGCTTCTTTTTCCTGCAAAATGGTTAAACGCATCAAAGCAAGTCCCAAAGGCAGTTCCGGAGAATTGGTTAACTCTTCCAAGTAAATGCGATGAACGCGGGGGCTTTGAACAAAATCCTGAAAGGGGAGCCAATTACTCTGTTCAATTTTTCTAGATGGATAAATAATTACCACTCGCCAATCAGAAAAGTGGGCACGATACAAGCAGAAATACAACAACGATTCACTAAAGAGACGCTCATAAAGTTTCTCATCTTTTTGAAACTGTACTTCACAAAAATAAACGATCCCCGGTGGATCATTTTCAGGTGGTAGAAAAACTCCATCAATCCGAAAAGATGCTTCTTTGACCTCTACCGAATCAAACCGATAACCCGATACATTAGTGGGGGTTACATCCAGCAGATCAAAAAGTGTCAGAGGAAGTTGCTGAAACAGTTGATAGAAAATGGAATCTCGGCGCATTTCATCTCAATAGACATTACCTGCTGTATGGCAAGACATCATCGAATCATACATGAAGGCAGTAGGAAAATAATTTAGCGATAATTGGTAAATTGTAGATCAACTTGCCAATCTTCCGCCTTCAGACGCTGCATCACTGCCTGTAAATCATCCTTAGATTTTGCAGAAACCCGGACCGTATCACCTTGGATAGAACCTTGTACCTTCTTAAATTCAGCCCGAATGAGCTTAGTAATATCTTTGGCTAACTCACTACTAATCCCCCGCCGCAGACTGATCACCTGCTGAACTCGGTTGCCGCCAACGGATTCAATTTTACCGTAGTCAAAAATTTTCAATGAGAGTTGACGCTTGGCTGCCTTGGTCTGCAAAATTGTACACACCGCATCCAGGGTAAACTCACTATCGGTGTTCACCGTAATGGCATCTTTAGCCAACTCTAGGGTCGTTTTAGTATCTTTTAAGTCATAGCGGCTTTTAACTTCCCGCTCCGTCTGATCAAGGGCATTAACGATTTCTTGCCATTCAAAATCACTGACGACATCAAAGGAGTAAGTACTTGCCATGAATTATGCCTAATAAACTTAATTTTCGGGCAGCACTTGCCCAACCACGATTAATTGTCCCTGATCATTTACTTCCCAAACATCATAAACACCAATGACATCGCCATTTTCATCCAAATCTACATTACCACTGGCACCTTGGTAATTAATCTGCTGCCCCTCTCGCAGGAGAGCTAACCCTTTACACACATCATCCACTGGCTCCCCTGGGCCATTGGCGACCTCAAGCAACTTACTACGAATTCCTTCACCGGTATTTTCTCCGGCTGCTTCCGCCGCTAACACCAAAAGAGCCGCTGCGTCCCAGGCTTGGGGAACAAAGGCCGCTGGCGGGGCCCCTTTCTTATCTAGCCAGAGGTCAGTCAAGGCCGCAAGGGCCTCACCATCTGCCCCAGGAACGGTTCCCTTGGCACCGGCGATAATAAACCGTCCATCAGGGGTTTTACCCACCTGCTCCGGAAACGTATCGGATTTCACCCCATCTGTGAGCAAAATGGCCACATTATCGGTTAAGCCCTGTTCAAAGGCTGACTTGAGCAGCAAACTACCGGTTTCTGGGTAGAGAATGGCCACTACGGCATCCGGTTGCCCAGAAAATGCTGCCGCCGCTTCCGTATTAAACGTGGTAGCGCGATCGTCGTAGCGGGTGGGATTATTTTCATTAATCACCGTCCCCCCTAGTTCCTTAAAGGCTTTTGTAAACTCCTGTTCAAAACTACGGCCATAATCATTATTAATCACGACGGTGGAAACTCGCTCATAGCCCTGTTCACTGGCTAATTTAGCTAAAGCCACAGCCTGATAGTTATCCGCAGGGGTGGTGCGGGCCCAATAGCCATTAAAATCCCCTTTCATGGCCCGCTCGGTGAAGAGGGTGCTGGTACTTCCCGGAGAAATCAGAACGACGTTTCCACGCACCGCAACATCCACTGCCGCATTGGAAATACCACTTCCAAAGGAACCCACTACCCCGGCAACTCGGTCAATTTCCACCAGTTTGGTCATAGCTTCGGCCCCAGAGGCGGGACTGGATTGATCGTCCGCCGCAAACAGAGTAATCGGCTCACCATTCACCCCGCCACAGGCATTGACCGTTTCCACAAACACTGGCACGGTTTCAGCAATGGGAAGCCCCACGGATGCCAGATCCCCAGTCGATGGTAGCAAGGAACCCATTCGTAGGCCGGTACCAGAGGTCGTTTGATTCGGATTCACCTGACAGGCAGAGATCGCGAGAACTAGACAACTACTGCCAATTAATCCGATCCACCGTTGTCCTTGGCGAAGATAGCGAAAGGAACGATCCAATATCCCCTGATTTCCCATAGAGCCACGTTAAGTTCTGACACGCAAATTTTTACAGTTGAGGTTTATTCTAGCACCACCTGGGTTCTAGGCAAGGGACTAGGTGGGAAACGCTGGAAGAATTTTTTCTTTTCAATTTTTAGTTATCTCTTCTTAATTCTATATTTTTTATAATCTCTATATAGTAGTAGTAGGGCCTGTGGAAAATGTGGAAAAAAATCTGAAGTGCTTACTCTGAGAGATATTGAGGTCGATCCCCCCTGTGGAAAAGTTGTGGAAAAAGTAGAGGAGTTTTCCACAGGGTATTAAAATGTAAGGAAAAGGTTAAAAAGTTTTTCACAATTTTGCGGAGTTTTCCTAGGGTTTTCCACAGGTTATCCCCAGATTTTTCCACAGGCATTTTGAGGTTTTCCACAGGTTTGCGGAGGCCATTTTTTGTAAATTCGTTAAAAAAATTATTAAATTTAGTCAAAAATTATCCACTTCAGAAACTGTGCTATGGTCTTGGGCCAGTTCTGGAAAACTTGTCTATAAGATTAATTAGGGCTAGGTTGGGGATAAATTGCCGCAATTTGCCTGATTATGAAAATCTGAGTTAGCCCTATGGAAGATGAGTCAAACCTGCATCAGCGCATTGAGCAGCTAGAGAAAAGGGTTGCCCATCTTCAGCAATCTTTGAATCAATTACAAGCAGCGTTTATTCAGCAAGATATAGCTCCATCTTTAGAATTGCCTCCATCTGCGCAATCAGACCCTTCCGGGCCAGCTAGTGCTCCCAGGCAATCCCCCGGTCAACCACCGGTTCCCCCAACTGTTCGAGCGGCGCATTCAGAATATCTGGCAGAAGACCTGGAGCAAGTCCCAGTGATTGGATCGACACCGGCTCCCCCATCTCCATCCGTTGCCAGGAGTGTCTCTCCCCTTAATCCGACGGATTGGTTACAAAACTGGGAAACTTGGCTGAATCGCTTGGGGATTGGTTTGCTCCTCTTGGGCATTGGTTTTTTGTTTATGTATGCCGTGGAGCAGGGCTGGCTAACATCCTATGTTTTGGTTGTTCTGGGGCTATTAATTGGGGCTGCCTTTATGGGGTTGGGCTGGCGATTGCGTCAACAGCGTCCGGCGTTTAGTCAGATTTTTCAGGGGGGTGGGCTGGCTACGTTTTACATTACCGGGTTTGCTGCCTTTCAGTTTCTCAATGTGTTTCCCCTGGCTTTGGCTTTTCCCTTTATGGTTTTAGTGACCATAGGCGCGTTTTTCATTGCCTTAAAACAACAAAAGGCTGTTTTTTCGGTGTTGGGGGCTATTGGTGGATTAGCAACGCCTTTTTTACTCTATAGCGATGATGGTAATCCTGGCAGTTTAGCTATTTATACTCTCTTGCTTTTGGCGGGAAGTTTGGCGGTCTATTGGAAGCAACGTTGGCGATCTCTCCTATGGACGACATTTTTTTTGGGTTGGATCGTTCTTTTAATTGCCGTCTCATCGGCCATGGGTTTAGTCAATGGCAGCGGCGATCGCTGGGTAATTCAATGGGTTATGGGGTTAACCTGGCTGGGCTATGGTCTGTTGCCCCCCTTAGGTCAGTTTGGCTTTCGGCAGCGACGGCGAGACGCAAATCCTTCATCTTTACCCCAACCCTCTCCATCTCAGTTGCCCTCTAGGGTCGCTTCAGGGTGGCAGCAGGGGGAACTCATTGCCTTAGTGAATCCCTTTTTTGGGTTAGGTTGGTCAGCCCTGCTGTGGGGGTGGTCTGAATCTACGGCGGGGTGGGCCTTTCTTGCCGCTGGGTTAGTGTATTTTAGCTTGAGCTTTGCCTGGCGATCGCTACCCACGAGTTGGCGACTGTTGTACCTATTCACCGGGTTATTTTTGCTCTTGATGGCTATTTTGCTCCACCTTGGCGGCAAAAACATTGTTCTGGTTCCCTTAGCCGGTGAAGCCTTGATTTTGCATTGGCTGGGCCATCGTTATCGCTCTAGGTGGTTGACGGCGATCGCCCATCTGTTTTGGGCCGCCTTAGGGGCAACCCTATTGGGCCGTCTAATCGCATTTTCGCCAGTGAAGCCCCTCATTATTAACCCCCAGTCAGTCATTGATTTAACGGTTCTAGGGGCCGCTGTGGTCAGTGCCCGTTGGTTAGGTTCCTCTACCCGTACCGTTTACTACATCCTGGCCCATCTGTTACTCTTAGCCTGGTTTCAGCGGGAATTTAATGTCGTCGCCCCCGGTTTAGTCACGTTCCTGTGGGGCCTCTATGGCATGGGTATCCTGGTCGTTGGTCTCCGCTGGGATAAACAAACCGCCCGTATTGTTGCCCTACTCACATTGATTGTGACGATTGTGCGACTATTTATCATTGACCTCATTGACTTGGAACCGATTTGGCGGGTGCTACTATTTATGGGCTTTGGTGTGTTGTTCCTAGGGGTCAGTTACTATTTCCGGGCTTTGTGGCGACCAACCCCATCTGCCCTATCCTCTACAATGCAAGAAAACCGTCCCCCATCTTCTGAAGATACCTCCCCTTAATCTACCTCAATGAATCTATGACTGTGACAATTGCAGATCTGCGGCGTGATTATCGCTTGCAACGCCTTTTGGAAACTGATGTAGACTCCCACCCCTTGGGACAGTTTCAAGCTTGGTTTGCCGACGCGGTGCGCTCCCAACTGCCTGAACCCAATGCCATGACCCTGGCGACCCTCGGCTTAGATGGAATGCCCGCTGCGCGGATGGTACTCCTTAAAGATGTTGATGAACAGGGATTTGTATTCTTTACGAATTACCGGAGTCGTAAGGGGTTAGAACTGGCCCAAAACCCCTTGGCTGCCCTAGTCTTTTGGTGGGCAGAACTGGAGCGGCAGGTACGCATTGAAGGGCATGTGACTCCCATTAGTCCCTCCCAATCCGATCGCTATTTTCAGACCCGTCCCCTCGGTAGCCAGTGGGGAGCTTGGGCCTCGGATCAAAGTCAAGTTTTGGACAGTTATCAACACCTTGAGGAAAAACTTGAAGTCGTCAAAGCCACCTATGGAGAAGCCAATGTGCCTCGGCCCAAACACTGGGGAGGGTATCGCCTAGAGCCACGACTGGTTGAATTTTGGCAGGGCCGAACCAATCGTCTGCATGATCGCCTCTGTTATACCAAGGCAGATGAGACGTGGCAGATTCAGCGATTATTTCCCTAAAAGCCCGTGACGAGGATTGAACTCGTGGCCTCACCCTTACCAAGGGTGTGCTCTACCACTGAGCTACACGGGCAACGAAGACCAGTATATAATTGTACAGCAAGCTAGAGCAAGATTAATCAAGATTTATGCTGACTTTTTCAGATGCGGTTCTTGATGCGTCAAGCCTACAAACCTAACCAATCTCGCAAGGATTGTTCAAGCCGGTCAGTATCAACCTTAGCCAGTTGACCGATCATTTTGATGACCAAACGTTCATGCAGGGTGTACACACCCCTCTTGACTGCGGTTGCTACGTTTAGCCCTGCTGCTGCCCACTCAGATAATACAAACTCTCCTGCCAGTAGTGAACTCGTTTTGCTTGTTAACGGAGTAATGAGAATGTCTTGAGATGGGTGTGATGTACTGACCACAACAGCAGGTCTTACCTTTGAACTGGACAAGTCTGTGAAGGGATAGCGTATCAAGATTACATCATGTTTGAAGAAGCTGGGCATATACATCATCCTCAGCATTATTCCAAACTGTATCTAGGGATGCTTGGCTTGCCTCTAGCCAAAAATAATTTTCATCATCGGGTAAGACTGTTACCAGTACCCTTGCCCCTTCTACTAGTTCCGCGGACTCTAATAGCTCAATTTTTCCTTGACGAACTGTAGCCAAAAGCGTTCTTAGCATATCTATTGAATGAGACTATGCCTTGATTTTATGCCGTAGTTGGTAGTTTAGCTACCGTCTCTTTTCCCAAGGGTGTACTCTACATTGATCTGCATGGTCAATGTAGACCAGGGTATAATTACACAACAAGCCAGAGCAAGATTAATGCTGACTTTTTCAGATGCGGTTCTTAATGCGTCAGAGCGGTACACCCGCTGGGGATTTCTAGGATTAACGCTTACTCCAGTGGTTGGGGCAGTCGTTCTCAATCATGGGTATGATCCCGGGGTTAGTTTCTGTCCCATGCTGAATTTAACGGGGATTCCCTGCCCTGGCTGTGGTATGACCCGATCCTTTATGGCAATGGTGAGGGGGGAGGTAGACCAGGCGATCTCCTTTCACCTATTTGGCCCAGCGTTATTAACCACATTTTTGGGTTTAGCGATCTTTTTGGCGATCGAACTCTATCAAGGTAAGAAAATAGCCCGCACCCCGTTTCATTTTCTGACTAAATTTAGGGTATGGGTGTACATTTTTGCCATATATTTTGTTTACTATGGTATTCGCCTGTTTAGTTTATTTCGCACAGGTGAATTTTACATTAACCCTTTTATTCTGAGCTAGCTAATGACAACGAAAGCCAAAAAACTGATGATCCCTAGCATTATTTTTATCTGGACGTTATCTAGCCTCACAATTCTTAATCAGTGGGATTTGAATTTTCTCTATCGATACTACACATGGGTTTTTACAGCCCAGGTGGCATTCTTAATCTTTTTTGTGCCTCAAATTCTCAAGACACTTCATCAGACTAAAAAAATCCCAAATCCCATAAAGTTTTTTGAAAAAGAGGACTAAATTGGTATTTTTAAATTTTATTCGCCTATAATCTCTCTTGAGTACGTCACTCTTGGGGATTGAAGCAATGGCCATGAACTCTGATATTTCCGGAAAGAAGATTGCTGCTGGAATTTGTGGCATTCTCTTAGGTGCATTAGGGATTCATAAGTTTGTTTTGGGCTATACCACTGAGGGGTTGGTGATGCTTTTAGTCACTATCCTGACCTGTGGCTTTGGTGGGGCTGTCATGGGCGTGATTGGACTGATTGAAGGAATTATCTATCTAACCAAGAGTGATGAAGACTTTTACAGCTTATATATGCAAGGTAAAAAAGGCTGGTTTTAGGATGAAATTGGGGTACAATCATAAAGTTTTTATGTCGATATCTAAGATTCCCTAAGGTAATGTGCTTCTATTGATTGAAGGGATTGCCTCAATGAAACCCCCAGATTTTATGTTGATTTTACGAGATTCTCTGACATGACATCTTCACCCAATCAAAATGTACCCAATTACCTTGTTCCTGCAATCTTGACGACGATTTGTTGTTGTGTGCCCTTCGGCATCGTTGCCATCGTCTATGCCTCTCAAGTTAATGGTAAACTTGCAGCGGGTGATTATTCGGGGGCATTGGAAGCATCGAGTAAGGCAAAACTGTGGTGCTGGCTTTCCTTTGGGACTGGGTTAGTTGTCAGTCTTGTCGTTATTCTTATTCAAGTCCTAGCAGTCGTTGGTACAGGTGGCTTTGACTAAATTGTTATCGTTTCATCCCTTGAACTGATCTGTATCATTGGGAATAATGAAAAATTTTGCATCCTATATATGTAAGGTATAAAGCCTGGTTTTAGGATGAACTTGGGGTAAAGCATAAAGTTAGTTGCTCTGCCGATCTTTAAGGCAATGTCCTGCTATCTTCAAGATTTTTAAATCGATCTGCTTTTTAAGTTTCTCTTTTTAAGTTTTTGAATGCAAAAGGTCTCTGCACAAGCCGTAATATCTGAGTCGATCATTCCGGGGAAAAATACCGAGATGTCATCGGAAAAGCAAATCCTATCCTCTGAATCGGAATCATCCTGGACGATTGAGGACAGCGAAAATCTCTATCGCATTGAAGGTTGGGGTGACCCCTACTTTGGTATTAATGCGGCTGGCCACGTCACTGTTTCTCCCCGAGGCGATCGCGGTGGTTCCTTAGATTTGTTGGAACTGGTGCAGGCCCTAAGACAACGCAATATTGGTTTACCCCTCCTGCTCCGGTTTTCTGACATTTTAGAAGATCGCATTGAACGTCTCAATGCCTGTTTTGCCAAGGCGATCGCCCGCTATGGTTATAACGGCACCTATCGGGGAGTGTTTCCCGTTAAATGTAATCAACAACGCCATTTAATTGCGGATTTAATTCAATTTGGCCAACCCCACCAGTTTGGTTTGGAAGCAGGCTCTAAGCCAGAACTTTTAATTGCCCTGGCCATGCTTACTACCCCAAGTTCAACTACCCTCCCCGGGCCGCTATTGATCTGTAATGGGTATAAAGATCGAGGTTATATTGAAACCGCCATTTTAGCCCGACGGTTGGGCCACACCCCGATTATTGTCCTAGAGCAACCGGAAGAAGTCTCCCTGGTGATTCAAGCCAGTCAGACCCTCGGAGTTTCGCCAATTTTGGGGATACGGGCCAAACTGAGTGCCCAGGGGGTGGGTCGGTGGGGAACCTCCGCTGGCGATCGCGCCAAGTTTGGTCTGACCATTCCCGAGATTTTGGCAGCGGTGGCCCAACTACGCCAAGCGGGGATGCTAGATGCCTTACAACTGTTGCATTTTCACATTGGCTCCCAAATTTCTGCCATTAGCGTGATCAAGGATGCCCTGCGGGAAGCGGGTCAAATATATGGGGAACTGGTGCGCCTAGGGGCTAATATGGCTTATCTGGATGTGGGTGGTGGGTTGGGAGTAGACTACGATGGCTCTAAAACCAATTTCCATGCCTCCAAAAATTACAGTATGCAGAACTATGCCAGTGATGTGGTGGCAGAAATCAAGGAGGCCTGTGCTGAGCGGAATATTCCCGTCCCCACCTTAATTAGTGAAAGTGGCCGGGCGATCGCCTCCCATCAATCAGTATTGATCTTTGATGTGTTAGGAACCAGTAATGTACCAACAAGGATACCCGAAGCTGCCGAGAGCCAAGAGCATTTAATTATTCGCAATCTCTACGAAACCTACCAAGGAATTGATGTTCATAACTATCAAGAAGCCTATAACGATGCCCTCCAGTTCAAAAACGAAGCCATTAGTTTATTTAACTTTGGTTATTTAGGTTTACAGGAACGGGGTCGGGCTGAATCTCTATTTTGGGCCTGCTGTGCCAAAATTCTGGCGATCGCCCGCCAACAGGACTATGTGCCCGATGATCTGGAAGACCTAGAAAAGATCATGGCCTCAATTTACTACATTAACCTTTCAGTTTTTCAATCTGTCCCCGATAGCTGGGCCATTGATCAACTCTTTCCGATCATGCCCATTCATCGCCTGGATCAAGAACCCACAGAACGGGGCATCTTAGCGGATCTCACCTGTGATAGTGATGGCAAAATTGATCAGTTCATTGATCTGCGAGATGTGAAATCCGTTTTGGAACTCCACGCATTAGAAGCGGGGCAACCCTACTACTTAGGCCTCTTTCTGAATGGGGCCTATCAGGAGATTATGGGAAACTTGCATAATCTTTTTGGAGATACCAATGCGGTACATATTCGCCTCACCCCCAAGGGCTACCAAATTGAGCATTTAGTCCGGGGCGATACCATGCAAGAGGTCTTGAGCTATGTCCAGTACGAAGCCACCAGCCTCCTGGAAAATATTCGTCGCCGCACTGAACAGGCCCTTGCCGAGCAGCAAATTACCCTAGAGGAAGCCCAGCATTTTCTGGAAAATTATGAGCGGAGCCTTCGCAGTTACACGTACTTGGTTAATCCGGCTTAGTCATTTTGGCTGGTCAACACCCCTAAGGGTAATTATTTAATCTATAGTTTGCTTCCGTGAGGGTATCAAGTAACTGTTCCACAAGGAAGATATCCTTAATCCCCGGCGATCGCTCCACACCACTGGATACATCAACTCCCTGGGGGTTGGCCATGGTTAGGGCCTGATGAATATTTTCCGGCTTCAATCCTCCCGCTAACCACCAGGGACAGGCGGGCTGAAAGGTTTGTAACAACGACCAATCCAACACTTGTCCCGTCCCCCCCCACTGCTGCGGATGGTAGGCATCTAAAAGGAGAATATCAACGGTTTGATCATAGGTTTTAGCACGCTCTAGGGCTTGGGCATCCCTGACTTGAATGGCCTTAATCAATACCTGTTCCGGCAAAGCATGGCGGAGGGCCTGGCAAAATTCTACGGACTCATTCCCGTGGAGTTGCAGTCCCTTGAGGCCAGTATGGTGGGCAATATCATAAATTTCATCTAGGGAGTGATTTACAAATACCCCCACAGTCAGGAGGGAGTTGGGTAACGCCTGAAGAATTTTGGCGATCGCCCCCGGATCAATGTAGCGGGGGGATCGATCCAGGCAAATAAATCCTAGGGCCGTCACTCCCCTAGCAGCGATCGCTTGGGCCTGCTCCAGGGACGTGAGGCCACAGATTTTAACTTGTATATTCTTAAACATATGTAAAGTATTGAAACATTTTCTCAATGGATTTCCAGGCGATCCCTATAATTTTTGCAGCATCGGTTCTAATAATTTTGGGTTAGAGCATAATGCGCCACCATGACTTAACGTAATTTTTAAGGAGGATTTTTAATCATGTTATTAGCCACATTGCCCGATACCAGTTGGTCTCCTAGTGTGGGACTCGTGGTGATTGTCTGCAATTTATTTGCCATCGTCATTGGTCGCTATACGATTCAAGGTCGCGGGAAAGGGCCCGGTCTACCGGTTTCGTTGCCTGCCATGTTTGAAGGATTTGGCCTCCCGGAACTGTTGGCAACCACCAGTTTTGGCCATGTGTTGGCCGCTGGTGTCGTCAGTGGTTTACAGTATTCCGGTACCCTCTAGGGGGGGAATCCGCTCCGCAAACTGACGGGAGATAAAGGGCAACACGGCCCCATTGGTACTGGCCGGTTTACTGTCTAAAAAGACAACAAGGGTATAGGGACAACGATCAGGCAGTTCAATATAGGCTGCATCATGGCGTACCCAACTTGTGAGACCGGCCTTCGACCACACCTTTGCTGAATCCGGCACCCCTTCCCCCAAAAATCCCTGGACTTGATTTTCCGGATCCGCCTCCAAATCCGCCTTAACTAGACTGCGGCTCATTAAACCCAGCATCTCCTGGGATGCCTGGGCAGAGACGGCCACACCACCGACAATACTGTGGATTAGGCGGGCAGTGGCATTGGTGGAAAGGCGATTTCGATTATGGCGATCGCTGCCGACAAACTGCTCTTCCCGGCCGTAGGGGCCATCACACCAGGTTTTCTGATTGACATTAATGCCATCAAGTTCGGGCCACCCCAGGGATTGAAAATAACGATTCACAATATTGCGCTGATACTGCCAGGTTTGAAACGGGCCCGAGGCCAGGGCTGGGCCACTTGTCGTACCACTCAACATATCCATCACCAGGCCCGTGGCATCATTACTGGAGTCCACAATCATATCCCGGACGGCCCGCTCCAACTCTGGATCCGCACCCAGCATATTTCCCTGAAGCCATTCATGGTAGGCCACCAAATAAAAAAGTTTAACCACACTGGCCGGGTAAATTTGGGCCGACCCGCGATAGCTAAATCCCTGCACCGGGTATTGCCAAAACTCCTCTGCCGTCAGAGAACCACCGGTATTCACGGAGATGGGTGGGGCATAGAGTAGCCAGGTTAGGGCGATCTCCTGCCGATCCAACCAGGGAAATTCCTGCCAAGTCGCCTCTAAAACCTGCTCTGCCAAAACCGATAGGGCTGGATTCGCCTGAAAAAAATCCATGAATGACTCCAAAACAGTTATTTTTTCATCCTAGGGGGCGATCGCAACCGAAAAAATAAAAATTGAGTTGCTTAATCCCTAGGGGTGACATAATAATTGGAATTATCTCCTGTTCATCTCCATGAACATTAGAGTCAGACCGTTGCCGGAATCGTTTGCGAGAATCAGAGTGTCATGAGTGCCGAACCCGCTGCTAAACGCCCTAGAGCGAAAAAGACGACCAGTTCTTCCCCTTCTGCGTCAGAAACCAAAGCCCCTAACCCGGAATCCTCCTCTGCCGATAGTAAGCAGCGGCCGGAAATAGTCAGTATTCGTCCCTCCATCAGTAAGAAAAAAACTGATTTAGAGGAAAAAGTATCATCCCCCGAATCCACCCCAAGGGCAGTCAGTCCAGCCGAAAATATTACTATTGGTAACCGTCTCCATCCCATTCCCCCTCCCAGTGAGCGAATGCAGTATCGAGCCATTGGCCTGGTGCTTGGTCGGTATCAACCCATCTCTGAGGAAGAGTTTAATCGCGGTAAACTGATTACCCCCGATGGCACGGAAATTGATGCGGTGCTACTGGGACAAGTCATGAACTTGATGAAAAAATATCTAGACCTCAATGAAGAGTATCTTTGGGTTGTCTACCCCCGCACCCGGGATGAAAAGCCCAATACGTTTCTGCACTTACAAATTGTTGGGGTTTGGGAACCCGATCTCCTTCAGCAAAGCCCCCCTAAACAACCCCAATCCCTTGATCATCCCGTCGATACCAAGGATGGTTATTTTTCCATTCGTGGTGAAATTGTTTTCTATGCCCAGGATCAAACCTTTGTCGTGGTCAAAATTCAACAGGCTCCCCGTCGCCGCAATGATAAGCCCCGTTCCTTTAAGATTAAAGTCTATGGCAGCCTAGAAATGAAGTCTCCAGGATTTTTCTGGGATTTACAAGTACAACGGGAAGAAGGACGATTAGTCATTACTGAGGCCCATACTGTTGGTGTTCTGCCCCCCCGCAAGGTCAAATCCAGCAAGCGACCAGCCCGGCCCAGTAGTGGGCGGCCAACCCGTCCAGGGGGAGGGAGTCCGCGGCCAGCACCCGCAGGGGAACGGCGTGCCATGCCTACTCGACCTGTGCGGAGATCGTTGCCCAACCCACCCAGTTCCTAGTCGGTTAATCACGTTTAAGGGGGTTACAATGGATATTCAACTTGGCCGCAATCGGCTGGCCCGTCGCGCCTACGGTATTGACGAAATTGCCCTAGTCCCAGGGCGGCGCACCCTTGATCCCCAGTTAGCTCGTCCCCATTGGCACATTGGTTCCCTAGAATTTGAAATTCCGATCATCGCCAGTGCTATGGATGGGGTGGTAGACGTGGACATTGCCATTAAACTCACTCGGTTGGGGGCCCTAGGGGTACTCAACCTAGAAGGAATCCAAACCCGCTATGCGGATCCTGACCCCATCTTGGATCAAATTGCCCAGGTGGATGTGGCAGACTTTGTACCCCTGATGCAGTCCCTCTACGCTGAACCCATTCAACCGGACTTAATTCGGCAACGGATTCGGGACATCAAAGCAGGGGGAGGCATTGCCGCAGTGAGCTTAACCCCGGCGGGTGCCAGTCGCTTTGGCGATATTGTGGCGGAGGCAGAAGCCGATCTGCTCTTTGTCCAGGCCACGGTCGTCTCGACGGCCCACCTATCCCCAGAAATTATTACGCCTCTAGACCTGGCCCAATTCTGTGAAAAAATGCCCATGCCCGTGGTCTTGGGAAATTGTGTCACCTATGATGTTGCCCTGAGCCTGATGAAAGCGGGGGCCGCTGCTGTCCTCGTGGGCATTGGCCCAGGGGCCGCCTGTACCTCCCGTGGTGTTCTAGGGGTGGGGGTTCCCCAGGCAACGGCGATCGCCGATTGTGCTGCCGCCCGTCAAGACTTTTATCAGACCACTGGAAATTATGTCCCGATTATTGCCGATGGCGGCTTAGTCACCGGCGGAGATGTGTGTAAATGTATTGCTTGTGGTGCCGATGCGGTGATGATGGGGTCTCCCCTTGCCCGGGCCAGTGAAGCACCCGGCCGGGGCTACCATTGGGGTATGGCCACGCCCAGCCCCGTCCTACCCCGAGGAACCCGGATTCGGGTGGGTACGACTGGAACCCTAGAGCAGATTTTACGGGGGCCGGCCCAGCTTGATGATGGTACCCATAACTTTTTAGGGGCCCTGCAAACCAGTATGGGAACCCTAGGGGCAAAGGATATTCAGGAAATGCAGCAGGTTGATATTATTATTGCTCCCTCCCTCCTCACCGAAGGAAAAGTTTATCAAAAAGCACAAAAACTAGGAATGGGTCGCTAAGGAAATTAAGTTCTTGTAAAGAAAGGGCAAGTTTTAGGGGTTTTTACTATGGCAATTTCCAAACTGTCCCCTAGAATAGAAGATAGCGGAGACGCACGTTTCCGTTCACTCCTCACACCACACCCCGCCTGGACGATCGTTCGGGCGGCTTCCTTATGGGCCGATCTTGGTGCAAGCCGATAATGTAAAGAAGAGTTTGATGCCCCAGAATTTTATGTTGTCCCGGTTTCGGGGTGGTCAAGCCATGTGATAGGATAAATTTCAATAGGAGTAGGCGATCGCTGTTTGGAATCCCTTAGACATTTGCGGAAGCTAGCATCTCTGGGGCTGCCTCTCTTCAGGTTCTATAGTTGCTAAATTGCTCAATCAGTTAGAAAGGTTTTGACCTATGTCCAGCGCGTTATCGGTTACAGATGCCACATTCAAGGAAGAAGTTCTGGATAGCGAGTTGCCCGTCTTAGTAGATTTCTGGGCCCCTTGGTGTGGCCCCTGCCGGATGGTGGCTCCGGTGGTGGAAGAAATTGCCAGTCAGTATGTCGATAAGGTCAAAGTGGTTAAGGTCAATACCGACGAGAACTCCAAAGTCGCCACAGATTACGGGATTCGCAGTATCCCGACCCTAATGATTTTTAAGGGAGGTCAAAAGGTTGACCTCTTAGTCGGTGCGGTGCCCAAAACCAAAATTGAAGCGACCTTAGAGCAATTTATCTAACGTTCTCAGCGGGAGTACCCCTGTCGCGAATATTTACCAGCCCCTTTATCAAGCACCATGCACCAAATCGATCATCAGGTTATTGTCACTGTTAATGGTCTTCAAGAATCGGTTGCCTCTGGTCTCTCTATGCCTGTGTTTTGTAAAACTTTGGGCTATAACCCCCGGTTGATTGCCATTGAGTACAATGGCGAGATTCTCCACCGTCAATACTGGGATACAACGGTTGTCAAGTCCGGCGATCGCCTTGAAATTGTCACGATTGTCGGCGGGGGCTAGGTTTCGCTGAATGGGTCAGGGGTATCGTCAAGGGTGGCAATGGATTCTCGTTATTTTTGTTGTTTTAACTGTCTTTATTGGCGGTTGCAGTCCCCAACAATTTCGGGCCCAGAGTGCCGAGGGTTCCCAACTCATTACCAGTGTGCTGTCGGATCCAAAAACCTTTAATTATCTCCTCAGTCAGGAATCCCCCAATGTCTTTGGCTATATTTATGAGGGGTTACTACGGGAAAATGGTGTAACTGGGGAATTAGAGCCGGGCCTAGCGGAGTCCTGGCAGGTGAATCCGGAAACCCTAGAAATTACGTTTACGTTGCAGCCAGGTTTGAAATGGTCTGACGGTGAACCCCTGACCAGTGAAGATGTGGTTTTTACCTACAATGATCTTTACCTGAATACCCAAATTCCCACCGATACCCGCGATATTTTGCGTATTGGCCGAGAGGGACAGTTTCCGGCAGTGATGGCTATGGGCGATCTCCAGGTCAAATTTACCCTACCGGAACCCTTTGCGCCTTTCCTACGCACGACGGGATTACCCATTCTGCCGGCCCATATTTTGCGCCCCTACGTTGAGCAACTCGATAGTTCAGGCAAACCCCTAATTATTAGCATGTGGGGTACGGATACGGATCCAGCGGAGGTGATTGCCAACGGCCCGTTCATTATGGATCGCTACCGCACGAATCAGCGACTCATTTTTAGGCGGAATCCTTACTATTGGAAGCAACCGGAACCCTATCTAGAACGATTGATTTGGCAAATTGTGGAATCCACGGATACCGCCATGCTCCAATTCCGTTCCGGCGGCTTAGATGTTTTGGGCGTAACCCCAGAAAATTTTGCCCTATTGAAGCGGGAGGAAAAACCAGGAAATTTTCGGATTTACAATGGTGGCCCGTCATCGACGACGAACTTTATTAGTTTTAATCTCAACAAAGGGCAGCGCAATGGTCGCCCCTTGGTGGATCCGATCAAATCTGCTTGGTTTAATAATGTTACCTTTCGCCGGGCGATCGCCCATGCCATTGATCGGCAGCGGATGATCAACAATGTCTATCAAGGCCTAGGAGAACTACAAAATTCACCCATTTCTGTGCAAAGCCCCTACTTTCTATCCCCAGAGCAGGGTCTCAAGGTGTATGCCTACGACCCAGAAATGGCCAAAGAACTGCTTCTAGGGGCAGGATTTAGGTATAACAACCGCAATCAACTGGAAGATGCCCAAGGCAATCGGGTTCGATTTTCATTAATGACGAATGCGGGTAATAAAGTGAGGGAATCCCTAGCTGCCCAGATTATGCAGGACTTAGGGCAAATTGGTATCCAAGTGGATCTGCAATTTGTTGCCTTCGGTGCCTTAGTGGATAAACTCTCCAATACCCTGGAGTGGGATTGCCATCTGTTGGGCTTTACCGGCGGAACTGAACCCAATAATGGTGCAAATATTTGGCTACCGGATGGCCTCCTCCATTCCTTTAATCAAAAACCTAGCCCAGAGCAGGAACCCCTTGTGGGCCGGGAAGTGGCCGACTGGGAGCAACGCATTGGCGATCTCTATATTCAAGGGGCCCAAGAACTGGACGAAAGCCAACGAAAAGCAATCTACGCAGAAACACAACAACTCACCCAAGAATATTTACCCTTTATTTATTTGGTGAATCCCTACTCTTTATCTGCCTTTCGTAATCATGTCACTGGCGTTAAACCCAGTGGCTTGGGGGGCCCACTCTGGAATATTTCTGAAATCAAAATCCAAGAGTAAATCACCCTAAATCTGTTATTTTGAAAGGCAAAGATTGGAAGTAAAAAGAATGACCTTTTCAGGATGGCAAAAAGCAACTGGGGCGATCGCCCTTGGGGTAGTCGGCGCAATGGTAGCAAGTCTAGCGGTTTCCCCAGGGTTCTCTTCCCTGCCATTGATGCAAGCTCAATCAACCCCACCTCCCCCCGATTATTTTCCACTACGGGTAGATGATTGGTGGAAGTACAAAAATATCACCGGTAATGGCCAGACCTCTGAATTTCAGATTACCGTTATCGGCACCACCCCCCAAGGTGATGGCAGTATTTGGTTTAACACGGAAACAAAAACCAGCTTCCAAAGCTTTCAGGATTGGTATAGTAAACCGGCTGGCTTAGTGATTTGGCATAAGCAATTCTACCCTAACAATAATCAAGACGTAACGTTTTCACCCCAGCGAGTCAGTCTCAAAAATCCGCCTAAAACTGGAGATACTTGGCAATGGCAAGGGAAGGGAATGATGGGGGTAGACATTGAAGAAACCCTCCGAGTTACAGGGACAGAGGAGATTATTGTTCCCGCCGGTAAGTTTGCCACCATGAAAGTTGTGGCCGATGTCGTGCAGGGTGGTGCCACCGTTGAGCGACGTATTTGGTTTGCTAATCATGTTGGCCCAGTCAAGATTCAAACGATTAGCCCCAGCTTTGAATCTACGTCAGAACTCATTGATTACAGCTTTAAGCGATAAATCTGGGACTGGTCGAATCAGAGCGATGATTGTCAAAAAGGGATTGTGTGTTGACATTGTGTATACAAGCTCTTATATTGGATAGAGTGTCCTTCTTGGAAAAGTAAGCACAATGTATAATCCAGACGCTAAAGGGTCAGTTAGCCAGATCCGCGATGTCACAATCAATATTCGAGCCAAGCAAAACCAGCGAGATGTAATTGATCATGCGGCTCAAGTGCAGGGCAAGAGTCGCTCAGAATTTATGCTTGAGTCATCCTATCAGAAAGCCCAAGACGTTCTTCTAGACCGGAGCTTCTTCGAGTTAGATGAACTTAAGTTTAAGCAATTTGTCGCGCTGCTAGATGCAACACCTATGCCAAATGAGAAGCTACGCACATTACTGACGACTCCGGCTCCGTGGGATTAGATGTAGATCGGCTTGATCTCTGCCCACCTGAAAAATTGAATTCATCACATCGAGTTGAAAGCTTTAACTCAGGTAATAGTCACTTAGACGACTGGCTTAAGCGTCGTGCTTTAAAGAATGAGTTAGAGGGAGCTTCACGCACTTATGTTCTTTGCGATGACGAAAAAATGGTCATTGCCTATTACTGCCTTGCTAATGGAGCCGTGGCACAACCTTCTGCAACAGGCCGGGTTCGACGTAATATGCCCGATCCGATTCCGGTTATGGTGATTGGACGACTGGCGGTTGATCGTCCGTGGCAAGGTAAAGGTATTGGGCGTGGTCTACTGCGAGATGCCATACTGCGTACTCTTCAAGCTGCTGAAATTGCTGGAATACGGGCGATTCTTGTACATGCCATCTCGGAAGATGCAAAGCAGTTTTATCAGAAGTTTGGTTTTACGGCTTCACCTCTCGATCCAATGACACTGATGGTAAAACTTGGCGATGCCCATGCTTCCCTCGGCTAAGATAGAGAATAGTTCTGTCCCCCGTTTTTGGGGGAGACCCTATCCCTTTTTACATTTACGTTTTTGCCGACTTCTTTCACCTCCTGGATGGCCTTATGAGCATCAAGTTTCCACCCCAGTCTGTCGATCGCGTTTTGATTTTTGATACCACCCTTCGGGATGGAGAGCAGTCCCCCGGTGCATCCCTCAATGTGGATGAGAAACTAACGATCGCCCGTCAATTAGCTCGTCTTGGGGTTGATATTATTGAAGCTGGGTTTCCCTTTGCCAGTCCTGGGGATTTTGAAGCGGTGCAACGGATTGCTGAAACAATTGGCACGGAATCTGGGCCAGTCATTTGTGGCTTGGCCCGCACCACCCGCGCCGATATTGAGGCCGCGGCTAAGGCCCTCCAGCCCGCATTCTATCGCCGCATTCACACCTTTATTGCCACCTCGGATATTCACCTGGAATACAAACTCAAAAAAAGTCGGGCAGATGTGCTGGCGATCGCCCCGGAGATGGTGGCCTATGCCAAGACTTTTGTCGAGGATGTGGAATTTTCCCCAGAGGACGCTGGGCGTTCCGATCCAGAATTTTTGTATCAGGTCTTGGAGCAGGTGATTGCTGCTGGAGCCACAACCATTAATATTCCAGATACGGTGGGCTACACAACCCCCAATGAATTTGGTGGTTTAATCCGTGGCATCAAGGAAAATGTACCCAATATTGATCAAGCAGTCATCTCAGTCCATGGCCATAATGATCTGGGATTGGCAGTGGCCAACTTCCTGGACGCGGTGAAAAATGGGGCCCGCCAACTGGAATGTACGATTAATGGCATTGGCGAACGGGCGGGTAATGCGGCCCTAGAAGAACTGGTGATGGCACTCTACGTGCGGCGACAGTACTACAATCCCTTTTTGGGGCGATCGCCGCAGTTGGAGGAACCCCTGACAAATATCGATACCCGCCAAATTTATAAAACCTCTCGCCTAGTGTCTAACTTGACCGGCATGTTGATTCAACCCAACAAGGCGATCGTGGGTGCCAATGCCTTTGCCCATGAATCCGGTATTCACCAGGATGGGGTACTGAAAAATAAGCGCACCTACGAAATTATGGATGCCCAGTTGATTGGCCTGGCGGATAATCAGATTGTTCTGGGTAAACTTTCCGGCCGAAATGCCTTTGCCACCCGCCTGAAGGAATTGGGTTTTGAACTCACAGAAACGGAATTGAATAAAGCCTTTGTGCGGTTTAAGGATCTTGCCGATAAGAAAAAAGAAATTACCGACTGGGATCTGGAGGCGATCGCCAAGGATGAAAGCCAAGCGGTGGATGTAAACGGCTATCAATTGGAATTTGTCCAGGTATCCTGCGGAGATCATGCCCAGCCAACGGCCACTGTAACCATTCGCACACCCCAAGGGGAAGAATTAACGGATGCGGCCATCGGAACCGGCCCGGTGGATGCGGTGTATCGGGCCATTAATCGGGTGGTGGGACTCCCCAATCGCCTGATTGAATATTCCGTTCAGTCGGTGACGGCAGGGATTGATGCCATTGGTGAAGTAACCATTCGGCTCCAGGAGGGCGATCGTATCCATTCGGGCCATGCCGCTAATACGGATGTGATTGTTGCCTCTGCCCAAGCCTACATGAATGCCCTAAATCGTCTTTATCGTGTCCTTGAGCAGCGATCGCCCCAGGTTGAGAGCACCATTGAGGCCACGGATACAGATGTGGTTGAATTGGTCTAGCCCCCTATCCCCTAGCCAATCCAGCTAAAAATCCGATTCAAAGACTGTCCTCTGGATGACCCCAGACCTGCAAAATCAGGGTTACGATGTTTTTTGATTCTGAGTTGGGTTCCTAGGGGAGTTCAAGTATGCAGGCAACGATTCAAGACCTCTGGCTACAGGCTCGGTTGGGCCATCCTGGGGCGATCGCCCATTTAATGAATCGTAATCTACAGATTAAGGGGATTCGGGCCCAGGCCCGTCGCCAGGGAAGTTGCTTGCAAATCATGTTGGAGTCGGCCCGATCTCTCCCCCCCGATGCCTGCCTCCAGTACATTTTGCGGGGGCTGAAACGGCTAGATCCCGACGGCATTATCAGTATTCGCGTCCATGGACGGCTTCAGGGGGACGACTGGCCGGAATGGACTAAAAACCTTGACCTAAAATCCGTACTGCCCCAATCCATGGTGGATACCACCATTTCCACCGCCCTGGCCACCCCCCAATCCGCCCTCAACCCAGCTAAAACTCTAGCAGCAGAAACCGTTACTCCCCAGCTTTCCCCTCCGGCTGCGATCGCTCCAGAGATAACCAGTGGGCCAGCCACCCCAGCGGATCCTGCCCTATCCTCCCCAAGCCCTAATGCCACTCGTACCACTCCCCAGCGGTCATCCACTGTGGCCCTGGGATTATTTGCTGTGGCCAGTGCAGGGGTACTAGGTTGGCAATGGTATGCCCAAAACCTCTTGACCGAGCCAGTCCCTGCCCTCCCCTCCAATCAAGAGCAGAGCAGCCCCGATGCCAATCCCCTGAGTCCTGTCCCAGAATCCCTACCCGGTTTAATTGACCAGAATCAGGCCCCAGCCATGCGACGAATTCGGATTAAATCTGTCGGAGACATGGTTCCCGGTACTAACTTCCCCAATAATCGTCTGCCTGAGGATCCCCATCGTTTATTTGAGGCCATTAAACCCTATCTCCAGGGGGCAGATATTCTCTTAGGCAACTACGAAAGTACCCTGACGGATCATCCCCACCCCTTCAAGGATACAAGTCGAGGCATGACCTTTGCCTTCCGATCGCCCCCGTCCTATGCCAAGTTATTTCGGGAGGTGGGGTTCAACATCCTCAATATTGCCAATAACCATAGCTACGACTTTAATGAGCAGGGCTTCCAGGATACGATGCGCCATATCAGAGAGGCTGGCATGGAAGTTGTTGGGGATGAAAATCAGATTGTTTATATGGAAGCCAACGGTGTAAAAACAGCCTTTATTGGCTTTGCCACCTATCCAGGACAAAATCAAGTTCAAGACCTCAAAGGTGGTGCGGCCCTGGTTCAGCAAGCCAAGAAAAACGCCGATGTGGTAGTTGTGACGTTTCATGCTGGGGCCGAAGGATCCGATGCCATTCATACCCGTAACCAAACGGAATACTTTTATGGTGAAAATCGCGGTAATATTGTTCAGTTTTCCCGGGTAATGATTGATCATGGGGCGGATCTAGTGATTGGCCATGGCCCCCACGTTCCCCGCGCCTTGGAATTGTATAAAGGTCGCTTAATCGCCTACTCCCTCGGCAATTTCATCGGTTATAAAACCCTGGGAACCGCCGGGGTATTAGGTAAATCCCTCATTTTAGATGTGGAGTTGGATGGTTCCGGTCGCTTTATTGATGGCAAGATTATTCCTGTGCGCCTAGATAATCAGGGTATTCCCCGCTTAGACAATGATTTTGCCTCCGTACAACTCATCCGCCGGTTAACTGCCACGGATTTTCCGGCAACTCCCCTTGAAATAGATCGCCTCGGACAAATTATTTCCAGTGAAGAACAGCAGGAAGAAGTTAGGCAATCCCAGTGAGTTGTGAAAGTTTGAAAAACTAGAAATCTAGGAGTACGTCACGAATTCACTTTGATCCAACGGGTTGATCCATCCTTTTGATCAATGAGTTTAATCCCATGATCAGCCAATAGATCCCGTAGGCGATCGCCCTCGCTGTAATTTTTTGCCTGTCGTGCCTGCGCCCGCTGCTGAATTAGGTCTTCTATTTCCCCTGGGGATAACCCTAAATCAGGGTCTTGCTCCATCGTTTCTTGGGTAGATGTTTCTGGGTGGGAGCCAGAGGATGGGGCGGTGATCTCTAGGCCAAGAATCGTCGTCATTTGCACTAGATCCCGCCAAAGTTGAGCTAACTCCGGGGGGCTATGGGGAGCTTCACCGCCATGGGTGAGTTGATTATGGCTACGGTTTAACTCCTTGGCCACCTCAAAGACAACCGCTAGGGCTTCGGCGGTATTGATATCTTCATCCATGGCCCCTTGGAACCTGTGTAGATGTTGACTACCTCGCTCCGGTTGGGGTTCAACCCTATCCCCATCCTTATTCTTAAGAGACTGGGGGCATAGATCAGGGTGATACTCCGCAAATTGCAGGGCTTGGCGCAGGGTTTTCCAGCCATTTTCGGCACTCTCCAGGGCCGCTGGCGTAAAATCTAGGGGCTTACGATACTGCGCCTGCAACACTAATAGTCGTAGGGCCATCGGATCCACCCCCGAATCCAACAGTTGACGAATCGTGGTGAAGTTGCCCAGGGACTTGGACATTTTCTCGGCACTGACGGTGACAAACCCATTGTGTAGCCAGAAATGGGCCAGGGTTTTGCGCGTTGCGGCCTCGGATTGGGCAATTTCATTTTCATGGTGGGGAAAAACTAAATCCATGCCGCCACTATGAATATCAATGGTTCCGCCAAAGGCCTGCCGCACCATCGCCGAGCATTCAATGTGCCAACCGGGACGGCCCAAGCCCCAGGGGGACGGCCAGGGAGTATAGACTTGTTTTTCCTCCGGTTTCAGAGCTTTCCAGAGGGCAAAATCCAGGGGATGACGTTTCTTTGTATCCTGCTCATGGGTGCGGCCACTGGCCCCAGCGGTCATTTGATCCAGGCTCCGGCCCGAGAGCTTGCCATAGGCAGGAAAGGCTTCTACCGCGTAGTACACGTCCCCTTCAACGGCATAAGCAACCCCTTGATCGATTAAATCTGCAATCAGTTGGATAATGTCTTCAATGACTTCTGTGGCACGGGGGTAAGCAGCGGCGGGTAGGATATTCAGCCGGGCCATATCCTGGTGGTATGCGGCAATGTAGCGATCGCTGATCTCGGCCATGGTTACGCCTTCTTGGGCGGCCCGGCGCAGAATTTTATCATCAATATCCGTAAAATTTTGGACATACTGTACCTGATAGCCACAAAAGGTGAGATACCGTCGCAGCACATCCCAGCCAATATAGGAACGGGCGTGGCCCAAATGGCAATAATCGTAAACCGTGACTCCACAGGCATAGATGGTAACGCGATGATTGTGAAGGGGGCTAAAAACTTGTAGCGATCGCGTCAGGGTATTGTATAGGTGCAGAGTCATGGCGGCAGGTCAAACTAACTCACAAAATCCAGAAATTGATGTAGCAGATCGGGTTTCGTCACCGCTAAAATCGTTGAACCATTTTCTAAAACCGTATTGCCATTGGGAATGATTAAATCTTCATGGGTGTGGGCCTGGTAGCCAATAATTAGGGTTCCGGGGGGGAACTGGGGATCTTGGGCCAGTTCCGCAAGGGAGCGACCGACAATGGAGCATTTTTCCGGGATTCGCAATTTTAAGACTTCGACTTTTCCCTGTTCAAAGTGCATCATAGCATCAACCTGGGGGTATTCAATGGCACTCACCACCCGCGAGATCGCCAGTTCCGTCGTGCTAATAATATGGGTAGCCCCAGCGAGGCGATAGGGTTCATCAAAATCAGGATTTCGCATCCGCACTAAAATTTGGGGTACGCCGTAATGCTTAGATAGGGTCACCATGGCGAGATTCAGGGCATCTTCCCGCAACGCGGCGATAATGGCATCAGCCTTGCGAATTCCCGCTTCCAAGAGGGTGGTGGTATTCACCGCACTGCCTTCAAAGGCCATGATGCCAATTTTTTCCCGGGCATACTGGCAAGCGAGGGGATCCGTATCCACGATCGCCAGAGTATGGGATGAATGGATGAGGGATTTAGCCAATTCCAGGCCCATCATTCCGGCTCCACAAATCAGAACGTACATTGAGAGGCTCCTTAGGTGCTGGCATCGATTACTTTCAAGTATGGCCCAGGCCGTCAAAACCGCAAACCTCAACTCTCTTTGATCCGGCGACAGCAGCAAATTTGTAGTGCCTTTCTCGCCTTTGCCTGGCAGTTGGGGTGGGATTCTCTGTGGCGGCGGCAATCTCCTAAGCTCCGACGAAAACGGGCCCGCTGGCTGATGCACAAATTGTTAGACTTGGGCCCCACGTTTATTAAAATTGGTCAGTTTCTCTCGACTCGCATTGATCTACTGCCCCTGGAATATATTCAAGCCCTCAGTGAACTCCAGGATCGGGTTCCCCCCTTTAGCTCGGAACGGGCGATCGCCACCATTGAAGAGGGTTTAGGCCATCCCCTTGATGATTTATACGCTTATTTTGAACCCACGCCCCTCGCCGCGGCCAGTTTAGGCCAGGTGCATCGGGCCCGCCTCCATTCTGGGGAAGAGGTGGTGGTCAAGGTACAGCGGCCCAATTTAGAGACTATTTTGGAGTTGGATTATCGGGCCGTGGGGCAGTTAGTCCGCTGGTGCGATCGCTATGTTCCCCACAGTCGCCGCTATGAACTCGAAAGTATCTACGAGGAATTTTTTAGTATTTTATTTCGGGAAATTGACTATATCCAGGAGGGGGAAAATGCCGATCGCTTCCGGGAGAACTTCGCCCAGGTGGGCTATATCACGGTTCCTAAGGTGTACTGGGAATACACTGCCCGCCATGTCCTCACCATGGAGTATTTGCCCGGTATCCGCGTTGATAATCGTGCTGCCCTTGAGGCCTTTGGCTTAAGTCCCCAACAGATCAATCAACAGGGTATTTGCTGCTACCTCAAACAACTCCTCCAGGACGGTTTTTTCCATGCGGATCCCCATCCGGGAAATCTGGCGGTGAGTAAGGAAGGTCATTTAATTTTCTATGACTACGGCATGATGACGGACGTGGCGGCCATGAACCAGGAGCAGATGGTACGCACATTTTTTGCGGTGATGAAAAAAGATGCCCCCCAGGTGATTATTACCCTCACGGAATTGGGATTGATTACCCCCGTTGCCGATATGGAGCCGGTACAGCGGGTAATGCAGGTGATTTTGGATCGGTTTACGGAGCGGCCCGTGGATGTGCAGGTGTTTACGGAGATGCAGGACGAAGTGTACGCCCTCTTTGAGCAGCAACCCTTTCGTTTACCGGCGAAAATGACCTATATCCTCAAATCCCTAACCACATTGGATGGCATTGCCCGCAGTTTAGACCCAGAGTACAATCTCACGGCGGCGGCCCAGCCCTTTGTGAAAACCCTGGTGGTGAATGCAAAACCGGGGCAGGGTATGGGGGAATTGGCCCGACAAGCCCGGCAACTCATTCAGCAAAGACTCAATCAACCCAGTCGCCTAGAATTGCGGCTTCAGCGTTTAGAGGAACGCCTGGATCGGGGAGAGATTTCGGTGCAAATTCGTAACCCCACCAGCGATCGCCAACTGCGCCGTTTAGAGCGGCTCTTGATCTGCGTCCTCTATGCCTGTATTAGTGGGTTTACCCTTTTGGCAGGGGCCCTATTAATTGTGGCCCAACTACCGGGGTGGGGGATTCTATTATTTATGATCTCTGGGTTAGGGGCGGTGGCCCTAATCCGCCAATGGTTCCGTTTAATTTGGCCGTGGCGGTAGGATTTGGGTTTCCACCCGACCCGTGACCACCACCCGCTGTTCCTCTAGCCATCCCGTGGCCTGATTGCCGCGAATTTGCACAAAGGGATTCCCTTGGCGATAGAAGACATTCCCACTGGCAACAATTTCCTGTTGAGCAATGCGCCAGGTGAGTTGCTGCGATCGCAAAATAGCTCCCAGACGATTGATCTGTACCGACCCTTGACCAATCACTTCCCCCTGGGGAATCCGCCAGGTTACGCTTTGGGCCTGTAGTTGGGCTTGATGGGCCTCACTGTTGACTTGGACCCGACCTTCAAGAATAGCTCGGTTTTCGCCAATGAGCATTACTCCCCGTTGTCCCTGGGCCTGGATACCCTGGGCAATGTAGTTGAGCCGGACGGGGCGATCGCTCACCAGTTCCTGATCATCAATCCGCCATTCCAGTTCCTCGGCATTGGCCATGAGGTCTGGCTCCTGGAGACGCACCTGGACATCCCCTAAAAACAGCAATCGGTTGGTCTCTAAATTCCAGCGGAGTTCCTCGCCCGATGCCCGATCCCCGACTTGGTCGCCGTTCAGTCGTTCGACTAAAACACCGCCGCCCTCGCCCCCGGCAACTAAGACCTCCTGGGATCGCTGCCACACAAGGGATTCCGTGGTTAGGCGTAAATCCTCAACCGCCTCCTCCTCAGAGATCACCCGCACCTTTCCCGTCGCCCGCAGTTCATCTTTGCGGCCATCGGCCTGGAGTTCCTCGGCCGTCACCTCTGCTTCTGGATAGGCCACATTCAGATTGTCCTGGGCCCGCAGTAGATCCTTCTCCCCTTCCCAGGTAAACTGATCCGCTACCAGGGTTCCCTTGTCCCGTAGATCCGTCACCGTGGTTTTGCCCTTCAGGACAAGGCGATCTCCCTGCTGCTGTACTTGCACATCCTTGGCCTCAACCTTATAGACCGGTTCCCCCTGATCCAAGAGTTCCCCAGTCAGATTTTTGACCTCAACAATGCGGCGATCGTCTTTATACTCTGCCTCCGCCGCCTTTAATTGCCAGAGAAGTTCCCCCTGATCATTGGTTTGACGCAGGGTTAAATTCTTAAAGGAGAGGCCGCCGACAATTTCTGGCTCCGGTTCTGGTTCCGGGGCAATGCTGAAATCAAACCAGCCACATCCCCCTAAGGTCAGCGTAGCCAGCACCAACAGCCCCCAGCGCATTCCCCTAGACCTTGTTGTCGAGGGAGGTTGATTCCAGGGACTTGGGTGGCCAAGGTTCCGTGGCCATATCAGGGGGTGTAATGCCACCGGCCAAGGGGCGATAGGTATAGTTGGGGCGGGGTGCTTTTTGGATTTCTTCACGGATGCCGTCTAAATCAATATAGCGATCGGCAACATTAATTAAACTATCACTGGTCATGGAGCGCAAACTCACCACTTCAACCCGCGCCCCCCGATAGCTGACCGCATCCACCGCGTAGGCCAGATCCCCATCCCCGCTCACCAGTACTGCCGTATCATAACAACCCACTAGGGCCATCATATCCACGGCAATTTCCACATCCAGATTGGCTTTTTTTGACCCATCGGGCAACTGGGCTAGTTCCTTGGACACGACTCGATAGCCATTGCGTCGCATCCAGAGCAGAAAGCCCTGCTGTTTTTCATTGGTCGGATCCACACCCGTGTAGAAAAAGGAGCGAAAGAGGCGGGAACTTTGGGTTAAGTAGCATAGGAGCTTGGAATAGTCGATTTCAATGCCCAACTGTAGGGCGGCATAAAAGAGGTTTGAACCATCAATAAAAATGGCAATCCGTCCCCGGTTTTGGAGAACTTGCTCCGGGGTGTACATCGTCGAACTTGTCGGTGTAATCATGCAAAAAGAAGTCTCATTTAACGAAGGTTTATTAAATCAAGGGATTTATATCATTCCAGCCTAGCCTAGACCATGGTTATTCAGCCACTAGGGTAGGGGACTGAAGTTTCTGGAACACAGGTTGAGGCTGGGCCAGAACTTGACTGGGTTTCAGTTGTCCCCAACGATCCTGAGGAGTCTGGGTTGACCAATAGGCCAAGTCTTGGGTCGTCAAGAATTCCCTATCATAGCCTAACTGTTGGTAGATTTGGCTACTGAGCTGGGGAACAATGGGGGCCAAGAGGTAGGCAACTAAACGCACTGATTCTAGCACCCCATACAAAATTTGACTGACGGCTTCGGTTTGACCCTGCTTGTAGAGGCTCCAAGGGGCTTGATCATCAATGTATTTATTTCCCGCCCGCGCTAGGCTTAGGGCCCGTTGACACAGGCGATGAAACTCCAGGTTTTTATAGGTGGCGGCATAGTCCCCCAAGATCGTTTCTGCCAATTCCCGTAAGGGATGCTCGGGCCCCAACTCCTGGGGATTGACCGTGGGTACCTTCCCGTCACAGTATTTCCAGGCCATTTTTAGGGTGCGGTTGAGTAAATTCCCCAGATCATTAGCCAGATCTGCATTCAGAATATGGATAAAGCGGGTTTCCGAAAAGTCCCCGTCCCGGCCAAACTCCACTTCTTTCATAAAGTAGTAGCGCACCGCATCACTACCATAGCTCTCGACTAAGGCAAAGGGATCTAGGGTGTTTCCCAGACTTTTGCCCATTTTTAGGCCATCTTTGGTTAAAAATCCATGGCCAAAGACCTGGCCGGGTAGGGGTAGACCCGCCGACATCAGCATTGCTGGCCAGGAAATGGCATGGAACCGAAGAATATCTTTACCAATAATGTGTAAATTAATGGGCCACCAGTGGGCCAGAGCATTCTCTAGGGTAGGCTCCTGATCCGGCTCTAATAGGGCAGTGACATAGCCTAAAAGGGCATCAAACCAGACATAAATGGTATGACTGGGATCCGTTGGTATGGGAAAGCCCCAATCCATATTCACCCGTGAAATGGAAAAATCCTCAAGCCCCCGTTCAATGAAGCTTAAAACCTCATTGCGGCGGCTGCTGGGTTGAATGGTCTCCGGGTGTTTAGCATAGTAATCTAGCAGGGCATCCTGATACTTGGATAGGCGAAAAAAGTAATTCCGCTCATCGCGCCATTCCACTGGGCGGTTGGTGTGGATCGGGCAATGGCGATCGCCCACTAAATCCCGCTCTTCCTTAAATTCTTCGCAGTCAACGCAATACCAGCCCTGTTGCTGTCCTAAATAAATATCTCCTTTATCCCAAACCCGCTGGAAAAACTGGTTAACAATGGGTCGATGCCGCTCATCGGTGGTTCGGCTAAAGCGATCGTAGCTAATCCCCAACTTCTGCCACAGATCCTGAAACCCCTCTGCCACCCGATCGCAGTGTTCCTGGGGCGAGCGCCCCAATGCCTCAGCGGTGCGTTGAATTTTTTGGCCATGCTCATCGGTGCCCGTAATCAACAGCACCTCATCCCCCTGCAAACGATAAAAACGAGCCACAACATCGGCGGCAATTGTGGTGTAGGCACTACCAACGTGGGGTAAGGCATTGACGTAATAGAGTGGGGTGGTTAACGCAAATCGGTTGGGCACAGTGGGCATAAAGGAAAGAGAGCCTCAAAACAAACAATAGACAAATAAACAATATTCACCTAAATCTCTATGATAGGCTTCTAAGCAAACGAAAGCGGAGTAGGAAACAGGTGAATGCGGCAGAACTTGCCTGTGGGCTAGAGCTAACCAGTAAAATTGCTGCCATTGTCAATTTGGTCAAACGGGACTATCCAGATATGCGGGCAGATTTGCGCCCCTGGGCCGATGACCCCCATACCCAGAACCTAGTGGACCCCGACTCCATTGATCTGGGTTTTCATTTGCCCGGTTGGAGTCGGCGTTGGCAAGCCCGTAGCTTATTAGTCCAGGTACGGCTCCATGGCGAAGAGGGGGGCGATCGCCGGGCCATTGGCATTGAAATCGTTGGTTTTAGTTACTTTGGCGAACAATGGCGGTTTTCCACGGTGGCAGGAGGTGTATTTACGGGGCAAAATTGTCCCATTGAGGAAATTCGTCAGCAACTACGCGACACCAGTGGGCAAATTCTGGCATTACTGAACCCAGCGATCGACCCTTAACAAGACCCTTTTCTACCCTACCAAGGATATTGACTCCAGATCGCCAACACAATCTCCGATTCTCCCTCTAGGGGTTCAATACTCAGATACAGTCGCCGTGATTGATCCCTTGGGGTTAGTTGATAGAGTAGGGCACCACCCACCCGTCCTTCGGAAATAATCCTAAACCCCTGATCCTTGAGTTGCTGCTGATAGGCCGGCCAAAATGCCTCAAAGTCCTGATCGGAAATTCGCAGAATTCCTAAAATTTCATCCCGGAACTGTCCCTCCGTCGTCCCGTACCAATCCGCCTCTGCAACTCGACTCCCTGCCCTCAAATCCTGAAACTGCTTAAGGAGAAACCAGTCCGGGGATACGGGTACCCCGGAAATCTCCGTCGGCCCTTTAGGGGTCTCATCCTCCGGTTTTTTCAGATCAAATGACCATTCCTCGGCAGTATCCTCCACCTCAGCAGTTTCCGGCGTGCTTGATTCTGGTGCAAGGGGAGCTGGGGGAGAAAAGAGAGGGGGAATGGAATCCCCAGGAATGGGCCCGGTGTCAGTTTGTGGGGGTGATGCTGCCGGGATAGCCTGTTCTAACGCGGACGGCTTTGGCTCTAGTTCTGGAACATCAGTGGGACTAGGGATCAATTCCGTAGGCGGGATGAGGGTATGGAGATCGGGATCCTGTTGCGCGGTGGGTGTGGTGATGGCCATAAAAAACAGAAGACCATGGATCCCTAGGGACAGGAGGAGAAATAGCCCGACCGCCTGGGGAGGACTCGGTTTCGGCCAGCTAAATTCCGCTTCAGAGGGCGCATGGAACACCATCGGAGTTAGATGGAAATACCCTAGCCTAGGGTTCCGCGTCTGTTGTTGACTTGAAACGTGTTGGCTTAAAACTAGCTCGACCAATTCTTCCCTAGATAGGGACTTCAAATCATCGGACAAAGACTCTAAACTCTTCGACTCTAAATCCTTCTGAGACTCAATATCCATTCCATTCCTTAGAACGACACCCACTGCGATCGCCCAATCAGGCGGTTCAATCCCGAACACCTGGAGATTCCAGCGTTGCCCTATCCTATTATTACCCTACTAACACAATACTTTTTCAATAAAATTCTATAAAGATTCTTTTTATATCAAAACTCCTGAATTATTTATTGATAATAATCTACCTTAATTGCCAGATATTAGACAGGATCAACCAAGGAGATAACAGTTGTTCTGCCAATCATTAACACAATATTAACTTCCTCTAAAGTCTTGACTCAAGGGATATAAACTCGTTTTTTTACCATCTACTAGATGATCCACCCTGGGGGCGATCGCCCGTTAGAGCGCAAGTTAGACCATTTGCAAATAGGACTTGTCTAATTTATAACGCAAATGCTAAACTTATCCCTACAATATTGAGAAATATTCCTAGTTATTCAACCATCACCTTTTTGGAGGATTTTGACCTTGGTTGCCCTTAAACCCGTTTCAATTGCCACCAGTCTCTTGGCGACCCTGACGATTTGGGGTCTTGGACTAGCCAGCAGTGTCCTTGCCCAAACCTTGACGATTTACTCCGGTCGTGGTGAAAGTCTCATTGGGCCATTGATCGAACAAGCAGAAAAGGACTTGGGCTTTGATATTGAGGTTCGCTACGGCGATACCTCAGAACTTGCCATCTCAATTCTCGAAGAAGGTCGTAATAGCCCCGCCGATCTATTCTTTGGTCAGGATGCCGGTGCCCTAGGTGCCCTCGCCCGTGAAGGCCGCACCGTAACTATTCCCAGTCGTATTTTAAATAAAGTAGATGAGCGATTCCGTTCTCCCAAAGGTCAATGGGTAGGAATCTCAGGGCGATCTCGAGTGATTAACTACAACACCAATATGGTGAGTGCCCGTGACCTGCCCAAGTCTATTTGGGAACTCACCCAGCCCAAGTGGCGCGGTAAAGTGGCTTGGGCCCCCACCAACGGATCCTTCCAAGCTTTTGTCACTGCCCTCCGCCTCACTGAAGGAGATGCCCGTACCCTAGAATGGCTTCAGGCCATGAAGAACAATGGTGCTGTAGTCTACCGCAACAATACGACCATTGTAGAAGCCGTAGGTCGTGGTGAAATTGAGCTTGGCTTAGTCAATAACTACTACCTCCAT